>NZ_JBQSYY010000017.1:0-88018 GCF_052379785.1 Halomonas sp. 72
TGGGGTCTCCCCATGCGAGAGTAGGTCATCGTCAGGCACTTATACCGCAGAAAACCCAGCCAACCGGCTGGGTTTTTTGTGTGCGCTAGAAAAGTGTGGAATGTCTCCCAGCGAGATTTCAATGCGTTTGCACTAGTACTACTGTGTCATAAACATCGTGATCGACTACCCAGCGCTATCATGATCGCCTGATTTAGCTCCCATCGCAGGGTGGCGATGGAGTTAACCACGTGGCGTTGTGCGCGTTTTATGACCCCGCGCCCAGTAGCCTTCGGATACGGCAACTGCCTGGCAGGGGCTGATTTTTTTTTGATCCCCACAACGTAGGCGCTCCATGACCAGAAAACCGTATGCGACCGTACACAGAGTGACGTGGTGGTGAAACCCCCGTCAGTTGCGCCCCTCGTAATGCTTCAGTCCAAACTCCTGCTTGAGTTCCTGATAATCTCGTTCGATGCGCCAGCGTCCTTTCGCTGTCGCCACCAGAGTGGTCAGTGACGTATCTTCCGGCAGATTGCTTAACCAATACTTCGCTGGCGCGGCGTCGCTTTGGGGCCATTCGATCAGCAACCACTCCGGTTCGCGCTTCTGCTGGCCGCGCGCCACACGCACTCGGACAGCGGTAAACCGGGAGCACAACGGCTTGTTGGTACCTTCCCGCCAGGTGATAGCCTGATAGGCATTGGCATCCAGCGACTTGGCCAGTGCTTGTGCCGACACTGGGTGATGCTCCGTGGTCTGCTGCCATCGTGTCGGCGGTCGCCCCTGGCCGGACCACTTCGGAGGCAGAGGCTCACTGCCAGGCGGCCAGACACTGATACCCTCCGGCACGTCAACGCAATAACTCAAGCCCCATTTTGCAAGCTGTTCTCGCCAGGGCGTCACTTTGCCGTAAGCCGCATCTGCCAGCACGATACCGGGCGTGATACCGGCCTCCAGTGTCTCGCGCACCTGCTGAAGGACAATCTCCGGTTTGGTGGCAAAGTCGACCTCTTCTAGCACGCCAGCGCGGCGACAGCGCGCCGGATCGTTTGTCCATGATGTGGGCAAATAAAGCCGCCATGCGACCGGCAGGCTGGCCTGTTCGGTCGCCACCGATAGGCTAACGGCGACCTGACAATTGTCCTGTTTACCAATCTCACCGCAGTATTGGCGGCTAACGCCCACCGAATGCCGTCCTTTCTTGCGAATACCGGTGTCATCGATAATCCAGAAAGGCGTCGTATCGGGGGGAAGCAAGTAGGGTAGCACCTGCTGCGCCACGCCATTAAGCATCCCTCGGTCAGACCATCCAGAGCGAGCCACCAGGTGATGCAGCGACTGATGACAGGCCTGAACGTTATACGGATCGACACTGGCGGCGATGGGCTCGATACTCTTGCGTTTCAGCGGCAGCATCAAGCCACGACAGTAATCCTGAAAACCTTGCACCCGATCAGCATGGCCCAGGCGAGGCGCTAGCTCATCAAGATACGTCTCGAAGCGGTCGTGAAGTGCGTCGTTTACCATAATGCGAAATCGCTATACAGAGGACACAATACGTATTGATAACATGTCTATTTATGACACAGTAGTACTAGGCTAAAGCTGAGCACTGGAGGCAGAGCGACAGGTATGGCTTTTTCAATACACAATTGATTCTGCTCTTCGATGCATAGTAGGTTTCTTCGGCACTAAATTAGAAGGCTGGGAGGCGATGAACTCAGCAAGGCCGGCGGTCTCGCGACCAAAGACAGTGGAGGTGAAAGCTTTACGTGGTCCGGTATATGGACCCGAATTGTCAGCCTTTAATAGTGCCTTGGTCGCACCGTCGCGTGCGACCAAGGAATTCCTTTTTAGTTATTGGAGAAATAACCCTTTTGTACTAACGTAAGTTGCCGATGCAGATGGGCTGCTGCCAGCCTGATCGCCTTTCAAAAAAAGTATTCTATGCTAAAGGAGCCCCTGCAATTTGCAAGGTTGGAATGTTGTCCATCGTTGGCATTTGTTACCAATAAACTAAGCGGGGGACCCCTTCATGTATTTACGTACTTTTTTTGTAGGAACTGTTGCATTGTTGTTAGCAGTCTTTCCATTCATCACGGCAAGTAAAGCCATGGACGAAACGCAATTGCATAATGCGGCTAAACAAAATGATGCTTCCCTTGTCACTCGACTCTTGGCGGAGGGTGCGGAAATAGACGCGCATAATAGCAGTGGTGCGACAGCGTTGTTAATAGCCTCCCGCACCAACGCAGTCGAAGCGGCCAGGGTCCTCATCGAGTCTGGGGCTGATGTCAATGCGAAGGACAACATCCTCGACAGCCCCTATCTCTATGCAGGTGCGCGCTGTCATTTGGAGATCCTCAGGATGACGCTGACGCATGGAGCTGACCTGAAAAGCACTAACCATTACGGCGGGACGGCGCTTATCCCAGCCGCGGAGCGCAGGCATGTTGAGACGGTACGAACTTTGATTGAGGCAGGGGTTGACGTAGATCACGTTAACAATCTTCATTGGACCGCGCTGCTGGAGGCAATCATCTTGGGCGATGGGCAGGCCCACCATCGGAAAATCGTAGAGTTGTTAGTTGAGGCAGGCGCTAATGTTAACTTGGCGGATGGTAACGGCGTGACGCCACTGCAGCATGCAAGCGGTGCTAACTATCAGGATATCGAAAAAATCCTTATCGCTTCTGGCGCCCGCTAATATAAGGCCTAACCGCCACTTTTTTGTCAGCTAGTCATGCAAATAGCCAACGAGCTTGAAAAATAAAGCGACTCAAGGCCTGCTCAAGGTCATGGCTAAGCATTATTCATTGCTTTAAGGCTTACAGATAGCAAACTCTTAAGTTTAGATTCTTCCAAGTTATGATTAGCGTTAAGGCCTTGCAACAAGGATAAGAAGAGGGCTAGTGCTAACGGTGCTACTGAGTTTCTGGAATTTCACCTGGTACGCGGTATCTGACACTTTCTGCTTGCTGCTCTTCATAGCGTTTATTTTCATCGTCCGGCACAACGCCAAGTACGGTTTCTTTTGAGCCGTCTGGCCAGGTATACGTCGTGCATCCCGCTAGCGACGCCATTGCTATTAACGCCAGAAAAGCCACTATCCCGGTGGTGAGACGATATTGCAGCATAAAATTATTCCCTGTATTACGTTGGATTAATGAAAAGAATACGGAATTGTAGCAGTGACTATAGGGCTCATGTCAGCGGGTTGTAAATCGTCTTTTGTGTTGTGCGTACGAATAACCGTTTAAAAATAAATGTCTACACTGATATAGAGCGATAATACTGTATGGGGTGTGAGGGTATTTCGTTGGTTGACGATAGGCTTGGAGGAAAAGCCGGGGGGGGGCTCTTGAGACAAGTTAGCCCTTATCTAGCTGCTAATATAAGGTAACCATGGATAGATTGGCTTGTATCGAAGAGGTCTTTAATAGCCGATAGGGATACTGCCGACGAAAATGTAAGGATACATGATGCACTCATCGACAGAGCGCCGCTTGGTATGGCTTTCACGCTTAACGTTATTGGGAACGCTGCTGACTATTGTCGTTATCTTGGTCGGTGCCTGGACGCGTTTAGTGGACGCGGGGTTAGGTTGCCCGGATTGGCCTGGTTGCTATGGTCGCTTGCTCGTTCCTGATGGTGAGCATGCTGCTCTACGCCATCCCGATGCCCCCCTGGATGTTGCAAAAGCCTGGGTGGAAATGGTGCATCGTTATGTAGCTACTCTTCTCGGAATATTGGTTCTAAGCGTTTTAGTGCTTGGCTGGCCACTTCGCAATACTCGCCATTACCCTTGGTGCATTAGCGTGCTTCTAGTTGCCGCTATCATTATACAAGGGGGCTTTGGTGCATTTACCGTGACCCTCAAGCTTTGGCCTCAAGTGGTTACTTTACATTTGCTGGGCGGGCTAAGCGTATTGCTGCTCTTTTTCTGGCTGCATCTCAGGCTAACCAGTATTTCTGAGAAAAAGGTCATGGGAGCAAACTGCTTTAATGTTTTTTGGGGTTTAGCCGCCGTGCTATTGATTTTGCAGCTTGGTTTGGGGGGCTGGGTAACAAGTAACTATTCAGGTATGGCTTGCCAAGGGTTCCCTGCTTGTAATGGCCAGTGGTGGCCAACCATGGATCTTAGTGAAGGTTTCCATCTGACTCAAACGGTTGGCCCCAATTACCTGCATGGACAGCTGCATGCAGAAGCTCGGGTCGCGATTCACTATATGCATCGGCTAGGGGCGCTGTTGCTGGGTGTGTCACTCCTGATGCTTTGGTATCGATATCGCCACAACCCAAGTGTCGCTCGGGCGCTTGTATTTGTTATTGGGGTCTATGCGCTGCAGGTTGTACTTGGCATAGCCAACGTGTTGATGTGGTTGCCTTTGTGGTTGGCACTTGCGCATACTGCAGGGGCCGTTTTACTCGTGATTGGCATGGTGCGGGCTTGGTGGTGCGTGTGCTTGGGCGAGCGATAGAAGATAAGAGTTCAAATTTAAAATGATGTATAATTCCTGTTTAGTTTTTTGATGTACGACGGAGAGCATTATGAATTCGGTCAGCGCACTGATGGCGCTTACATTAGCGCTTGCTGTCATTGCGGCTTTATCCATGTACGCGCTTAAACTGCGCAAAGAGGTAAAACGCCGTGAAGCATTCCGCTTGGATGAAGATTTAAGGGCCCAGCAAAATAGCCTTGAAAATTTGGATTATGTAACAAGTGCATTGGTCCAAGGGCAGGTAGACATTACCGAAGGTTCATGGCGCTGTAAGGTGCTGCTTGAAATTGTTGATGCCAATCTTGCAGAGCATCCTGATTTTAAAGCCTTTTCTGAGGTTTATAACCGGACGCAGCATCTTAAAACGCACTCTGCTCGTGCCAATTTAACGCCCCGTGAGCGCATGAGCGAAGATAAGCAGCGTTTGGAAGTTGAGCGTGATATGAAGCCCGCGGTTCTGGCTGCTGCAGAAGCCGTTATAAAATGGCGTGCACAAGGTGGACCTGAGCTGTATAAAGGCGAAAATAAGAAGTAAGTTTGGTTTATTTTAGTGCGGCAATATGTTTTTTTGGTGCCGGATGTGGCAGTTTTGCTATGCTTGATATGTCGATGTTGGCAAGAAGTTGATATGTCGGCATTGTTGCCTTCAATGGTTAAAGCGTAATAATAGGCAGATTGTTCAATTCAGGCAGGGGAACGCCCGCGTGGTTAAAATTGAACAAGCGAAAAATGGATGCTCTCGCAATAAGAAGCATTGGATAGATTTGGCTATACGGCTAAGTCAGCATTGGATCAAGAAGGAGTCTTGTATGAAAAAGTCAACGACTGGGTTGCTAATCGGTTCCGCCTTGGTAGTGGGCCTTTCAGGCTGTGCCACTTCCGCTAATCAATCTTCTGGCCAAGCTGGTGCTAGCAGCAGTGACCGTAGCTGGTATCAGCACCCTGCTGTTTGCGGTCTGGCGGGAAGTTTGATTGGCGGTAGCATCGGCTATGCCACTAGCAGCTCTTCTGATGAAGATAGCGGTGCGGCAACGGGTGCTGTCGCTGGCGCTGCAATCGGTGGCCTGCTGTGTGCTGATCGTACGCCTGAGCCGGTAGCTCCGCAGTGCCCGACATACGGTGAAGTGCCTGCTGGTGTTGCCGTTGATGCGCAAGGTTGTCCGCTGGACTCCGATAATGACGGCGTGCCGGACTATCGTGACCAGTGTCCGGGTACCCCCGCTGGTGTAGAAGTAGACGCAGTAGGTTGCCCGCTAGACTCCGACGGTGACGGCGTGCCGGATTACCGTGACCAGTGCCCCAATACGCCAGCTGGCACCGAAGTAAACGCGCTGGGTTGCCCAGATAGCGTTGTTCTTCAAGACGTTAACTTCGAGTTTGATTCTGCTCAGTTGACCGATAATGCCCGTAACATCCTGAACGGTGTTGCTGAGCGTCTGGTTAATAACCCCGATGTGCGTGTAAGCATCGATGGTTATACCGATTCACGTGGTACAGCTGCTTATAACAAAGGCTTATCTCAGCGTCGTGCTGAATCTGTGACTGCTTATCTTGCTCAGCGTGGCGTAGAAGCTAACCGCATGCGTGCTGTTGGTTACGGTGAAGAGAATCCGATCGCTACGAACGAGACTGATGAAGGTCGCGCACTGAACCGCCGTGTTGAAATTGACGAGTGGAACTAATACGCAGACTGCTTGGGCGCTAAACGTGTAGTGCTTTTGCTGGATGTGCCGCACATTTACTGTGCGTATCGACGGGAGGCGTATGCCTCCCGTTTTTATTTTCTGCGGCGCTCAAGTCTGTTAGGCTACGCGCTTGTATAACGTTGTATCACTTATTAAACGCCACGATCATTGATAGCGAAATGTGATCCTTGGTATGGATCACCACTGCGCTCAAGGAATACTGAATGCCCATTGTGACACTACCTGACGGTAGCCAAAGAACATTTGAAGCACCACTTTCCATTATGCAGCTTGCAGAATCCATTGGCCCTGGTTTGGCTAAGGCCTGCGTTGCAGGGCGGATAGATGGCGTTTTAGTCGATGCTGCAGATGTTATCGAGCACGATGCAAACGTAGCGATTATTACTGCGCGTGACCCAGACGGCGTGGAGATCATTCGTCACTCCTGCGCGCATTTGATTGGTCATGCGGTAAAGCAGCTTTACCCGGACGCTAAAATGGCGATTGGGCCGGTCATTGATAACGGCTTTTATTATGATGTCGACTTTGGTCGTTCAATTACGCCAGAAGATTTAGAGGCAATTGAAAAACGTATGCAAGCGCTAATAGAGCGCGAGTACGATGTTGTCCGTGAATATGTTGATCGCGATAAAGCAATGTCGACGTTTTCTCAGCGTGATGAAACGTATAAACAGGAAATTATTCACGATATTCCTGACGGTGCGGATATCCGGCTTTATCATCATGAAGAGTACACGGATATGTGCCGTGGCCCTCATGTGCCTAATACCCGCCATCTAAAAGCGTTTAAGTTGACGAAGCTTGCCGGCGCCTATTGGCGCGGGGATGCTTCAAATCCCATGCTGACGCGTATTTATGGCACTGCCTGGGGCGATAAAAAGCAGCTGAAAGCGTACTTGAAGCGGCTTGAAGAGGCTGAAAAACGCGATCACCGTAAGCTTGCGCGCCGTCTTGATCTCTTCCATATGCAGGAAGAGGCGCCAGGGATGGTGTTTTGGCATCCGAACGGTTGGGCGTTATGGCAGCAGATCGAACAGTATATGCGAGGCGTTTATAAAGACGGCGGTTACCAGGAAATTCGCTGCCCGCAAATAATGGACGTATCGTTGTGGAAAAAATCAGGACATTGGGATAATTACGCGGACGGTATGTTCTTTACCGAATCCGAGAAGCGCGAGTATGCTCTCAAGCCCATGAATTGCCCTGGCCATGTGCAGGTGTTTAATTCCGGGTTGCGTAGCTACCGTGAGCTTCCGGTTCGCTTTGGTGAGTTTGGTGGTTGTCATCGTAACGAGCCCTCTGGCGCTTTGCATGGCATTATGCGTGTTCGTGCGTTTACTCAAGATGATGGTCATGTGTTTTGCACCGAAGCCCAGGTTGAGCCCGAGGTCACCAGCTTTCATCGCCAGGCGCTTAAGGTCTATACCGATTTTGGGTTTGAAGATATTGCCATTAAAATTGCGCTTCGCCCTGAGAAAAGAATTG
Source organism: Halomonas sp. 72 (assembly GCF_052379785.1). Taxonomy (NCBI): domain Bacteria; kingdom Pseudomonadati; phylum Pseudomonadota; class Gammaproteobacteria; order Oceanospirillales; family Halomonadaceae; genus Halomonas; species Halomonas sp. 72. Next base: position 7,676 of record NZ_JBQSYY010000017.1, read on the forward strand.
GTAGTGATGACGTTTGGGATGAGGCGGAAGATGCGTTGCGTCGCGCGTTAAAAGCGTGTGATGTCGAATGGCAGGAGCTCCCTGGTGAAGGTGCGTTCTATGGCCCCAAGATTGAATACCATATGAAAGATTGCTTGGGGCGCGAGTGGCAGGTGGGCACCATGCAGGTTGATTTCATGATGCCCGAGCGTTTAGGTGCTCAATATGTGACTGAAGAGGGCGAACGTAAGCCGCCGGTCATGTTGCACCGTGCTATAGTAGGCTCAATGGAGCGCTTCATTGGTATCTTGATTGAACATTATGCGGGCGCTATGCCATTATGGTTGGCACCTCAGCAGGCGGTAGTGATGACAATCACCGATGCGCAGCGTGATTACGCTCTTGAATTAGAGCAACGTCTGCAAAAAAGTGGCTTACGAGCTAAAGCGGACTTGAGGAACGAGAAGATCGGCTTTAAAATCCGTGAGCATACGTTACAGAAAATTCCCTATCTCCTTGTGGTGGGAGATAAGGAAGTCGAAGCTGACTCAGTGGCCGTGCGAACTCGCAGCGGCGAAAACCTCGGCACAATGACAGTCGATGCACTTATCGAGCGTCTTGGTGCGGAGCGAGCAGCCCTGGCGACATCGTCAATTGCCTAAGGAGACGGAACGATCAAGCGAAGCAATCAGCGCGGGCGTCCAGCAGACAAACGCCCACCAATGAACGAGCGAATTACCGAAGAAGAAGTGCGTTTAATCGATGCTGAAGGTGAGCAGTTGGGCGTTGTGCCTACCACCGAAGCGATTGAGCGTGCAGAAACTGCCGGTTTAGACCTCGTGCAAATTTCGAATGCCGATCCCATTGTCTGTAAGATTATGGATTACGGTAAATTCGTTTTTGAGACGAAGAAGCAGAAAGCGGCTCAAAAGAAAAAGCAAAAGCAAATCCAGGTTAAGGAAGTTAAATTCCGTCCTGGCACCGACGAAGGCGATTATCAGGTAAAATTGAAAAACCTGATGCGCTTTTTGGAAGGTGGTGACAAGGGTAAGGTCACTTTGCGCTTCCGTGGTCGTGAAATGGCGCACCAGGACATCGGCCGCAAGCTGATGGAAAGGATCGCGGCAGACCTGGAAGAGATCGGAACGGTGGAATCCTTCCCGAAAATGGAAGGCCGCCAGATGATCATGATTCTTGCCCCGAAAAAGAAGTGATCCAACGGCGAAACCAACGGGCCATCGCGTAGGTGATGGTCGGCCCTGGATTTTCTAAAAAATATCGAGCGGAGTTTTCTCATGCCGAAAATCAAAAGCAACAGCGGCGCTGCAAAGCGCTTTAAAAAGACCGCTAATGGCTTCAAGCACAAGCAGTCTCACCGTAGCCACATCCTGACCAAAAAATCGACTAAGCGTAAGCGTCAGCTGCGTGGAATGAAGCAGGTTCACGCTGCTGATAAAGCGCTGATCCAGCGCATGCTGCCAAACCTATAAGTCGTTTTTTTGTCTGAGTGCTTAAAGCCTCAGCTATAAAGTCAGGAGTGTGTTATGACTCGTGTTAAGCGTGGTGTAGTTGCCCGTCGTCGCCATAAAAAAGTATTGAAGCAGGCTAAAGGTTACTACGGTGCCCGTTCGCGTGTTTTCCGTGTAGCTAAACAGGCCGTTATCAAAGCAGGTCAGTATGCTTATCGTGACCGCCGCAACCGTAAGCGTCAGTTCCGTGCGCTGTGGATTCAGCGTATTAACGCTGCTGCACGCATCAACGGTATGTCTTACAGCCGCTTTGTTGGCGGTTTGAAGAAAGCCGGCATCGAAATTGACCGTAAAGTATTGGCTGATCTGGCTGTACACGAAAAAGCCGCATTTGCTGCTATCGTGGAAAAAGCCAAGGCTGCCCAATAACGTCATAGCTGTGCAAATGCCAGCGTGAATTGACGAAGGTCATTTCAGTGTGACCCGCAGGGGAAGAGCAGCCGCTCTTCCCCTGTTTTTTTGTCACCTTCAATGTGCGACACCCTCATAAAAGGGAACCGCTTAATTCGGAGTGAAACGGATGGACCACCTTCCTACTCTGGTGTCTGAAGCACGTGATGCCATTCAGGCTTCGCAAGATGTTGCTTCGCTGGATGAGTTGCGAGTTCGCTATTTAGGCAAAAAAGGCGAAGTAACGGCTTTGCTGAAAGGGTTAGGCAAGCTAACAGCCGAAGAGCGCCCGGCTGCTGGCGAACGCATTAACCAGGCAAAGCAAACATTGGCTAATGAAATTGACGCTAAGCGCCAGCAGCTTGAAAACGCAGCATTGAATGCACGGTTGGCCGCTGAGCGCATCGATGTTACGTTGCCGGGCCGTGGGCAGGCCAGTGGTGGCTTGCACCCGGTTACGCGTACGCTTGAACGTATCGAAAGCTTATTTACGCGTATCGGTTATGACGTCGCGGTAGGACCAGAAATTGAAGATGACTATCACAATTTCGAAGCGCTCAATATTCCTGCGCATCACCCGGCACGCGGCATGGCGGATACGTTCTATTTTGATGCAACGCGGCTGTTAAGAACGCACACTTCACCCGTTCAAGTGCGCACAATGAAAGAGAGCGAGCCGCCCATTCGGATTGTGTGCCCCGGACGCGTTTATCGTAGCGACTCCGACCTGACGCATACGCCTATGTTTCACCAAGTGGAAGGACTGCTGGTGGACGAAGGGGTTAGCTTTGCTGACCTAAAGGGCACGATTGAAGACTTTCTGCAGGCGTTTTTTGAGCGGGACTACCTTTCTGTTCGCTTCCGCCCTTCGTATTTTCCATTTACCGAGCCTTCTGCTGAAGTCGATATCCAATGCGTTATGTGCAGCGGTTCAGGCTGCCGTGTTTGCTCGCATAGTGGCTGGCTGGAAGTAATGGGTTGCGGCATGGTACATCCTGAAGTTTTCCGCCACTCGGGTATTGATACTGAACGCTATACCGGCTTTGCCTTTGGCATGGGGGCTGAGCGCTTAGCGATGCTGCGTTACGGTGTAAACGACTTGCGCCTGTTCTTTGAAAACGACCTGCGCTTCTTGCGCCAATTCGCTTAAGACCGCTGCCGAACACAGGAACGATCATGAAATTTTCAGAACAGTGGCTGCGCGAATGGGTATCACCGCAGCTGGACACGCAGGCGATTGCTGATCAGATCACGATGGCCGGCTTGGAAGTCGATGCAGTTGAAGCCGTAGCCGCTGCGTTTAGCGGCGTTGTCGTTGCTGAGGTGCTTACCAAAGAGAAGCACCCGGATGCCGACAAATTAAACGTATGTACCGTTAATGATGGCTCGGGTGAACCGGTGCAGGTGGTGTGCGGTGCAGCAAACGTGGATATCGGCCAGAAGATTCCTTTTGCTCAGGTAGGGGGCGTGCTGCCAGGCGATTTCAAAATCAAGAAGGCCAAGCTGCGCGGTGTAGAGTCACGCGGCATGATTTGTTCAGCATCGGAACTTGGGCTTGAGGAAGAAACCTCGCCTGGTATTCTGGTATTGGCTAATTCTGCGCCTGTTGGCGTCGATTTTCGCGAATATATGCACCTCAATGATATGACCATTGAGGTGGATCTTACGCCTAACCGCGGAGATTGCTTAAGTGTCAAAGGGCTTGCCCGTGAGGTGGGCGTACTTAATCGGTTAGCCGTAACGCCACCGGTCATTGAACCTGCCGCGGCTGTAATAGATGACACCTTTGCAGTCAGCGTTGAAGCACCTGAGCAGTGTCCTCGCTATGTGGGTCGCCTCATCAAGGGCATTAATGTAAAAGCGGAAACACCGCTTTGGATGGTAGAGCGTCTGCGTCGTAGCGGTATCCGTTCCATTGATCCTGTGGTGGACGTTACTAATTACGTCATGCTGGAGCTTGGCCAGCCGATGCACGCGTTTGATCGCGATAATTTGAACGGTCGCATCGTTGTGCGCATGGCGAAAGAGGGGGAGCGGCTAACCTTGCTGGATGGGCAAGACGTTGCCCTGCGCCCCGGAACATTAATGATTGCCGATGAGGCGGGTCCGCTTGCCATGGCGGGAGTCATGGGCGGAGAGAATTCTGGGGTTAACGAAACTACCCAGACGATTTTCCTGGAGTCGGCATTTTTTACACCACTGGCGATTGCGGGTAAGGCGCGCTCTTACGGTTTGCACACCGATGCGTCACACCGGTTTGAGCGTGGCGTGGACCCTGAGCTTGCTACAGCGGCCATTGAGCGTGCGACACGCTTACTGTTGGATATTTGTGGCGGCCAGCCTGGCCCTGTCACTGCATGCGTCAGTGAAGAGCATGTGCCTGCTTCTCGCACTATTTTGCTGCGTGAAGCGCGTTTGGAAAGTGCGCTTTCCAAGAAATTGGCCAATGAAGATGTCACCGACATTCTGACGCGTTTGGGTCTTGAGGTGAGTCAGCAGGCTGAAGGCTGGTCGGCTGTTGCGCCTAGCTGGCGTTTCGATGTCGCGATTGAAGAAGACCTGATCGAAGAGATCGCCCGAATTCATGGCTACAATAATCTGCCTGTTCGTCGCCCGGCTGCACGGTTAGCGCTGCGCTCTGCAGATGAAGCAACACTCACCCAAGCGCAGTTGCGTCGCCAAATGGTCGCTCGTGGTTTCCAGGAGGCGATTACTTATAGCTTTGTGGCTCCCGAGCTTCAGGCCGCTATATTGCCTGATGCCGTCTCTCCGGTGCTTGCTAACCCCATTTCAGCGGATCTCTCAGTGATGCGGGCCAGTCTTTTCCCGGGGCTGGTGCGGGCCATGGAGCATAACTTAAACCGTCAGCAAACCCGTGTTCGCCTGTTCGAAACGGGGCTGGTATTTAATGGCGAGCTGGATCAACTGTCCCAGGTTCCCATGATGGGGGCGTTAGTCTGTGGTAGTCGGGAAACGGAAGGCTGGGCAGGTTCTAAAGAGCGTATCGACTTTTACGATCTCAAAGGGGATCTTGAAAGCCTTTTAGCCTTGGGTGGCAATCTTGATGCGTGGCGCTTTGAGCCAGCCGAGCATCCAGCGCTTCACCCCGGCCAGAGTGCTGAAATACAGTACAACGGCGAGCATGCCGGTTGGATTGGGACTTTGCACCCGCAAGTGCGCGCCAAGCTGGGCCTTAAAGTGGATGCGGTACTCTTTGAAGTACGCCTGGATACGTTAAGCCAAGGGCAGATCCCGGCCTTTGAAGCGTTATCACGTTATCCTGAAGTGCGACGCGATCTGGCGTTTATCGTAAAGCAAGTGGTGCCCGTTCAGGCTCTACTGGATTGCGCTAAAGAAAAAGCCGGTGATTACTTAAAAGACATTACGCTATTTGATGTCTATGCTGGTAAAGGCGTGGCGGACGACCATAAGAGTATTGCGTTAGGCTTGACCTGGCAGCATCCTTCACGCACGCTAAACGATGAAGAAATCAACCAGTTGGTAGATTCCATCGTGACACAAGTGCGTGTCCAGTTGGAGGCTGAGCTACGCGGCTGACAATAATATGCCACGACACGGCGCTTATCACGTTCTTGGCAATGCGTTTGCTACAAGGAGGGTCCTATGGGTGCGTTGACCAAAGCAGAGCTGGCAGAGCATTTACATACTGAGCTGGCACTGTCTAAACGAGAAGCAAAAACCATGGTCGAAGCTTTTTTCGAAGAGATTCGAGCCTGCTTACGAGAAAATGAACAGGTTAAGCTGTCTGGGTTTGGTAACTTTGATTTGCGTGATAAGCGTGAACGGCCGGGCCGTAACCCAAAAACCGGTGAAGAAATACCTATTTCTGCCCGCCGTGTTGTGACCTTTCGACCAGGTCAAAAATTAAAGCAGCAAGTCGAGCACTATGTGAAAACCAAGTAGTCCTTGATGTTAATGACCTACCCGTAGCGTCGTTTTCGCTATATAACGGAGTGCCTTTGGGCGCTCCGTTTTTTTATGCGCCACGGTGCATACAGCCTTGTCTGTTCATTTGCGAAATGTGCCGTATAAATGAAGTATGTTAATATTCCTGCAAATTCAACGGCTATTTATCAACGCCGTGACACTTAATAGGGGATAGCAACAATGCCTCAACTGAACATATTGGTTGGCACGATGTATGGCGGTGCGTTAGATGTGGCTGAGCAGGTAAAGCCATTATTCGAGCAAGCGGGCTTTGCCGTTAATATTGTTGAGCAGCCGACGCTTGATGATCTAACGAGCCATGAAGATCTCTCATTATTCGTGCTCTCTACCACTGGCAGTGGTGACTTTCCCGGTAATTTTGTGCCCTTTGTGCGCAGCTTAAAAGATACAAGCCCAGCCCTTACGGCATTACGCTACGGCATGATTGCGTTAGGCGACAGCTCCTACGGTGATACATACTGTGGTGCGGGCAGAGCGCTTGATGCGTTACTTGAAGACCATGGGGCACGCCGTTTGGGTGACCGGTTGGAAATTGATGCCATGGAAACATTTATGGCAGATGATGCCGCACTACCGTGGGTCGAGACGTGGATTGAAGAGCAGCAGCTAAAGGTAGCCTAAGCAATGCAGCCGATGCCTTTTTCAGCAGAGCGCATTAGTGTTGCGCTCGGTTTGTGTGTGGTGATGCTGGCATCTTTGCCGCGTTTTATGGCAGGTGGGCACAGTACCCGTCAAACGCTTATTGTGATGGGTGTCGTACTGGTTGCCAGTGCGGCGGTAGCGCAATGGCGTTTATTATCCCGTGACGCGCGCAAGCAATTACCTCGTCTTTGCCTACGGTTGGTGCTCATGCTGTTAGTGGGCGCTTTAGTCATGGGGGCTTGGCACGCGCTTTTTACCACATGGATCAGCTGGGAAGTCTTTATCTCTCACGCCGCTACCTGTGGTCTTTTAATGCATGCGGTAAGTTTATGGTGGCGCCCTAAACGCCATAAATAACCCGTTTAGGCCCAAAACCCTTGGATAAAATCGATAGTATACTCACCCCAGCAGGTCCCATTGCTGCTCCGTTTCGACGCCTTCGGCGACCGCCTTTATACCTGGCTCACGAGTAAGGCTTGCAATCGCCGCAACGATAGCGCGGCTGTTGTGCTCCTGCTGGTGCAAAGGTCTCAATAAAACTGCGATCTATTTTTAGGCTTTGGGCCGTAATATGATGCAGGTAGCTCAGTGATGAGAAGGGCCTCGCTGAGCAACATTTGATGCGGCGCGTTATGCACGGGTGATGCCATAAATGCGGCGATCGGCCGCATTAGAACCGAGGGCGTACTGAAATTGACCATCAAGGCGTCATGCTCTGTCCAGATACCTAATGCCTGATGGCTCTCCATAATGACAATAGAGCTGCAGTGGCGCTTCGCCATACGCTTTGCCGCTTGGCAAGGCGTATGGCGGGTGTGCAGTGCAAAATGCTGGTTTGCATAATGCGTGAAATAGGTAAGTCTTGATGAGTAGTCATGAGTATCGTTACGATAGCCAGTAAAGGTTGCTAAGTGGCAGGTAGCCTATCGTAATGAGCACGTAATTCTGTGTCCGAGGTCTAAAAGTAATAAATTAGTCACTTATTCCCTTGTAATTAACCGCAGCGCCCCCATCTTGCGAGCATGGCGCTTGCCACCGTGCGCTAGGGTTCTTAAAATTGCCCCTTGGAATTTATTTAAACACTGTTAATACAACGCCCAGCCGCTAGAGGACAATTCATGCAAGTTTCCGTCGAGACGACCTCCCAGATCGAACGCCGTATTTCTATCCAAGTACCGGCTGCCGAAATCGACGAGGCTGTCAGTGCTCGCCTGATAGACACCGCGAAAAACGTGCGGCTGAATGGTTTTCGCCAAGGCCGGGTACCAATGTCTGTTGTCCGCCAACGCTATAGCGACAGCGTTCGCAGTGAAGTAGTGGGCGAGGTAATGCGTGAGCGTTACGTACGTGCCATCACTGAAGAAGGCCTTAACCCGGCTGGCTACCCTCAGATTGAGCCGCAAATTAATGAAGCCGGTAAAGATCTTGAATTCGTAGCGATCATGGAAATTTATCCGCAGATCGAGTTGACCTCTATCGAAGGCACTGACGTTGAGCGCCCGGTGGTTAGCGTAAGCGATGCTGACGTTGATGAAATGATCGAGACGCTGCGTAAACAAAATGCCGATTGGCAAGATGCGGACACACCGGCAGCAGATGGCGATCAGGTAACGATTGATTTTAAAGGTTTCCTGGGCGATGAGCCGTTTGAAGGCGGTAGTGCTGAAGGTCACGCGCTAGTGATTGGCTCCAACAGCTTTATCCCAGGCTTTGAAGAGCAGTTAATCGGTGCCAAGGCTGGCGAAGAGAAAACCATCAAGGTTACTTTCCCGGAAGATTACCAGGCCGAGCATCTGGCAGGTAAGGAAGCCACCTTCAATGTAACGGTGCATAAAGTCAGCACGCAGAAGCTGCCTGAAATTGACGCTGCTTTCATTGAGCGCTTTGGCGTAGACGATGGCGACCAGGATAAATTCCGCGCTGAAATCAAAAAGAACATGACGCGTGAGGCGACTCAGGCCGTTGATAATCGTGTTAAGCAGCAGGTGCTGGACGCGCTTAAAGAAGCCAACGACATTCTGGTGCCAAGCTCGTTAGTTCAGCAAGAAACGGATGCAATGAAGCGTCAGGCTGCTCAACAGTTTGGCCTTGGCGAAGACTTTGATGTTAGCCAGCTGCCCAATGAGCTTTTTGAAGAGCAGGCCAAGGGCCGCGTTCAAGTAGGTCTTTTGCTGGCTGAAGTGATCAAGGTCAATGAGCTTGACGCTGACGATGCTGCGATTAAAGCAAAAGTTGAAGAGCTGGCCGAGCAGTACCAGGACCCTTCTGAGGTTGTTGAGTACTACATGAGCAACGACCAGCTGAAAACGCAGGTTAAGTCTGCCATTCTCGAAGAGAAAGCGGTCGATAAACTGCTTGAGCAAACGAACGTTAAAGACGTTGAAATGTCTTATCAGCAAGCATTAGCTGCCGCTCAGCAGCAGGCTGCACAAGACGAGGGTGCTGAAGAAGGCGAGAAAGCAGACGCCTAAGCAATCCCATCAGCGCGGCGCACTGTTCTCGGTGCGCCTTTCCCTTATCGGACGCAAGGAATCACCCAAATGAGTGGATTTGATATTCAAAACGCCGGCGGTTTAGTGCCCATGGTGGTTGAGCAGAGCGCCAAAGGGGAAAGAGCCTACGATATTTACTCGCGTCTGCTAAAAGAGCGTGTCATTTTCCTGGTAGGCCCTGTTGAAGACTACATGGCTAACCTTGTGGTCGCTCAGATGTTGTTCCTTGAGTCGGAAAACCCCGACAAGGATATCCATCTTTATATCAACTCGCCGGGTGGCTCGGTAACGGCAGGCATGTCGATTTATGACACCATGCAGTTTATTAAGCCCGATGTATCAACCGTATGTATTGGTCAAGCGGCCAGTATGGGCGCGCTGCTTTTAACAGCAGGCGCAGCCGGTAAGCGTTACTGCTTGCCTAATTCACGGGTCATGATTCATCAGCCGCTGGGGGGTTATCAGGGTCAGGCATCTGACATTGAAATCCATACCCGTGAGATTCTGGGAATCCGCGAAAAGTTGAATCAGATTCTTGCGCATCATACTGGTCAGGATCTGGAAGCGGTTGCCCGTGATACCGACCGTGACAATTTCATGAGCGCCAATAAAGCTCAAGAGTATGGCTTGATTGACGCAGTGCTGGATAAGCGGCCTACATCCTGATAGCGTGATGAGGTTTTGCTTTTCTAACGAGCTTTTATGGCGGTGCAAGCCGCCGCAGTGACAGAGGTACGCTAATGGCCGACGGCAAAGGCAAGGATGAAGGTGGTAAATTACTTTACTGCTCGTTCTGTGGAAAAAACCAGAACGAAGTACGTAAACTGATTGCTGGCCCGTCCGTATATATCTGCGATGAGTGTGTCGACTTGTGTAATGACATCATTCGCGAGGAAGTTCTCGAAGCCGATGCCGAGAGCGATGAGGAGCGTTTACCTACGCCTCGCGAAATACGTCATACCCTGGACGATTACGTCATTGGACAAGACCGCGCCAAAATGGTGCTGTCCGTAGCGGTTTATAACCACTACAAGCGTCTGAGACCGGACGTACGTGAAGGCGATGTTGAATTAGGTAAATCCAATATTCTGCTCATCGGCCCCACTGGTAGTGGTAAAACATTGCTAGCGGAGACCATGGCACGTTTATTAAACGTACCTTTCACCATTGCGGATGCAACAACGCTGACCGAAGCGGGTTATGTGGGTGAAGATGTTGAAAACATCATCCAGAAGCTGCTTCAAAAGTGTGACTACGATGTAGAGAAGGCCGAGCGCGGCATTGTATATATCGATGAAATTGACAAAATTTCTCGTAAGTCCGACAACCCGTCTATCACGCGTGATGTATCGGGTGAAGGTGTACAGCAGGCGTTGCTCAAACTAATCGAAGGCACGACGGCTTCTGTACCGCCTCAGGGTGGCCGCAAGCATCCGCAGCAAGAGTTTGTTCAGGTAAATACCGGTAACATACTGTTTATTGTGGGCGGCGCTTTCGCGGGTCTGGACAAGGTTATACGTGACCGGGCTGAAAAGGGCGGAATCGGTTTTAACGCCAGCGTTAAGAGCAAAGAGTCAGCACGTGGTGTCGGTGAACTGCTTGCAGACGTTGAGCCGGAAGACCTGGTGAAGTTCGGTTTGATTCCAGAGTTTGTTGGACGTCTACCGGTCATTGCTACGTTAACGGAGCTTACCGAAGACGCGCTGATCCAGATTTTGACAGAGCCCAAAAACTCGCTCATCAAGCAGTATGGAAAGCTCTTCGAAATGGAAGGCGTGACGCTTGAGTTTAGAGACGAAGCGTTACGAGCGGTTGCTGCGAAGGCGATGGAGCGGAAGACAGGTGCACGCGGCCTGCGCTCTATCCTTGAGTCGGTATTGCTTGACACCATGTATGAAATTCCATCACTGGAAAATGTCAGCAAGGTGGTTATCGATGCATCGGTAATCGCAGGTGAAAGCGAGCCGCTCTTGATGTATTCAAAGCAGGAAGATGCTCGCGTTGATGGCACGGATGGCTAGTAATAGGCCAACGGCGTGACTTCAGCCGCTTGCGCTAAACCAAGGGGTCGCCTAGGCGGCCCCTTGTTGTTCATGGGTGTCACTGCGTAGTTTGCTCTACACTGCGTAGTACTTTTCATACAGTGATGTACTTGCCTTGGTGTTCCATCAAGTACTCTTCCGATTTGTTGAGGAACGTCTGCGATGCAGCAGAACGCCGAACAGACTCAATGTCTACCTTTATTGCCGTTGCGGGACGTCGTCGTGTATCCGCAAATGGTTATCCCTCTGTTTGTAGGGCGTGAAAAGTCGATTCAGGCGCTTGAAGCTGCGATGGAAGCTGATAAGCGCGTATTGCTAGTGGCTCAGCGAGAAGCAGCCCAGGATGAGCCGGACAATGCCGACCTCTATGCCATGGGCACAGTGGCGGACATTATGCAGCTGCTCAAGCTTCCCGATGGCACTGTAAAAGTGTTGATTGAAGGCAGCTTTCGCGCGGATGTACTGGACATCGAAGAGAACGAAGCGGGCTATACGCAAGCCCATCTTTCTCCTCGAGAGAGCGAGCCCTTAACCAGCCGCGAACAGGAAGCGCTGGTACGCGTGCTGCTTAATCAGTTCGAGCAGTACGTTAAACTGTCGAAAAAAGTGCCCAATGAGGTGCTTAACTCGCTTTCCGGGATTGAAGATCCAAGCCGGCTAGTGGACACCATCTGGGCTCATTTATCGCTAAAAATTGGCGATAAACAGGAGCTTTTAGAGATGGATAGGGTGCGCGATCGTATTGAGCACCTGATGGCCTTAATCGAATCTGAAATTGATCTGCTTCAAGTAGAAAAGCGCATCCGCTCACGTGTTAAAGAGCAGATGGAAAAGACCCAGCGCGAGTACTACTTAAACGAGCAGATGAAAGCCATTCAGAAAGAGATGGGCGAGCTCGACAACGTACCAAATGAAGCCGAAAAGTACGAGAAAGCGATCAAAGAGTCGGGCATGCCACAAGAGGCTGCCGATAAAGCGACTCAAGAGCTGAACAAGCTGAAAATGATGGCTGCTAACTCTGCAGAATCGACCGTCGTGCGCTCCTATCTGGATTGGCTGATAGCGGTCCCTTGGAAAAAGCGTACGCGCGTGAAGCATGATCTTGTGAAAGCGCAAGAAGTGCTTGATGAGGACCATTACGGCCTCGAAGAGGTAAAAGCACGTATCCTTGAGTACTTGGCTGTACAAAAGCGCGTACGCAAGATGAAAGGCCCTGTGCTGTGCCTGGTAGGCCCACCTGGGGTGGGTAAGACCTCGCTGGGTCAGTCCATCGCGCGGGCGACCAATCGTAAGTATGTACGCTTGGCATTGGGCGGAGTGCGGGATGAGTCGGAGATTCGTGGCCATCGACGCACTTATATTGGTTCATTGCCCGGTAAGCTAATGCAGCGCATGAGCCGTGCAGGTGTCAAGAATCCACTGTTCCTGCTGGATGAAGTGGATAAGCTCGGCATGGATCATCGTGGCGACCCAGCCTCAGCGCTTTTGGAAGTGTTGGATCCTGAGCAAAACAACAGCTTCAGCGATCACTATCTGGAACTGGATTACGACCTTTCAGAGACGCTGTTCATCTGTACGGCCAATTCGATGAATATTCCTGGCCCGCTTTTGGACCGTATGGAAATTATTCGTCTGCCAGGCTATACCGAAGATGAAAAGCTGGCGATCGCCAAGCGTTATCTGTTGCCGAAGCAGCTCGCTGCCAATGGACTGAAGACAGATGAGCTGGCACTTCAGGATGATGCGCTGCTGGAGCTTATTCGCTACTACTCGCGTGAAGCGGGGGTGCGTGAACTTGAACGCCAGATTGCTAAAGTCTGCCGTAAAGTGCTTCGCGAGCGCTTGGAGCGTAAAGACCTCGAAGAGACGCAAACCCTTTCTGCTGAGCAAATTGAAGCCTATGCCGGCGTACGACGTTACAGCTACGGGCTGGCTGAGCAGGACGACCAGATTGGCCGTGTAACAGGGCTTGCTTGGACATCAGTCGGTGGAGAGCTTCTCAGCATTGAGTCTGTGGTGACGCCAGGTAAAGGGCGAATTAACAAAACGGGCTCGCTCGGCGATGTAATGAAAGAGTCCGTTAGTGCCGCACAAACCGTTGTGAAGGCGCGTGCTCACGGGTTCGGTATTGACCCTGCGCGTTTTGAGAATGAAGACCTGCATATCCATGTGCCAGAAGGGGCTACGCCTAAAGATGGCCCCAGCGCTGGTGTCGCGATGGTAACGGCTATGGTGTCGGCTTATACGCAGCGTGCAGTGCGCTGTGATGTAGCGATGACCGGTGAAGTTAACCTTCGGGGCGAGGTGTTGCCGATAGGCGGCCTGAAGGAGAAATTGCTGGCAGCCCGTCGCGGTGGTATAAAGACCGTCTTGATTCCTGAAGAAAATCGTCGTGATCTCAAGGAAGTACCGGAAAATATCAAGGGTGCACTTGATATTCGTCCGGTACGCTGGATAGATGATGTATTGGCGGTGGCGCTAGTGAGCGATGAAAACGATGAGGGCACGTCTTTAAAAAGTGCTGAAAAGGGTGCTAAAACATCGTTTACTTCCTCCACCGTAGCCAATACACACTAATATTAAAGCCATTGGTCTTTAATGTTTACTTAAAGAATTTGCCCAAAGCCTTGTGCAGCGGGCATACCACGGTGTGTTTGCTTGACAGGTGTTTCAAGGCATTGCTATAAAACGCAGCTATGCTTTGAGGTTGTACCTTCTGGTGGCCATGCCGTACAGAGCCATTTTTTTGAAACAGTTAAGGGGTGAAGTGTGAATAAGTCCGAGCTGATTGAAGCCATTGCCGCGTCTGCCGATATTCCTAAAGCAGCGGCAACCCGCGCATTGGATGCCATGGTGGAGTCTGTCACCGATAGCCTCAAAAAAGGTGAAAGCGTTTCACTGGTAGGTTTTGGTACCTTCGCTATTAAAGAGCGTGCTGCACGTACTGGCCGTAACCCGCAGACGGGCCAGCCTATCGAAATTAAAGCGGCGAAAGTACCTGGCTTCAAAGCAGGCAAGGCGCTGAAAGACGCCGTTAATTAATTGTTCTGTGTTTATGTAATCTAATGGGCGCATCGCATCCGCGATGCGCCCATGTTATTTTTTGGCCTGGTATTTAAGGGGTTATCCGAAAACGATTTCGGGCAACGTGAAGGTTTATTTATATGGCTGTGTTTATCTGAGGCTAGCATGCTGCAAAGTATTCGAAATGGCTCCAGAAGCTGGGGCGCCAAAATTATTATCGGTCTCATGGTGGCTGCCATGGCGCTGTTTGGGGTGGAATCACTGTTTAGTGTGTTTGGCAGCGATCCCAATGAAGTCGCAAGTGTCAATGGCCAGCCCATCATGCGTCAGCAGGTTGAGCTGGAGGTGCAACGAGCGCTTCGGTCAGGCCAGGTCCCGCCGGAACAAGAGCGTGCGTTGCGCAATGATATGCTGGACCAGTTGATCACCCAGCAACTGCTTACTCAGTACGCTGATGACGGTGGGTTCTACGTCTCCGATGCACAGTTAGACCAAATTATTGTAGGCCTCCCCGAGTTTCATGATCAAAATGGTCATTTCTCGGCCGACATTTTCCGTAACCGGCTAGCGGGTGCAGGTTATTCACCTGTCTCGTTTCGTCAGGACTTGCGCGTCGACATTAAGCGTCAGCATTTGCAGCAAGGCTTGGCATTCAGCGATTTTAGCCTGCCCAGCGAACAGGCTCGTTTGGCCGAGTTACAAAATCAGCAGCGCAGTTTTCGTTATGTGCTGATGAACAACGACGACGTAGATGTTGATATCAATGTCACCGACGAGCAGGTACAGGCTTACTATGATGCCCATCAGGAGCGTTTCGAGCGGCCTGAGCAGGTACGCGTTGAGTATGTGCTGATTGATCGCCAAGCCATGGCCGCTGAAAGTGAAATTGATGAAGAGACGCTTCGCCAGGCGTGGCGTGAACAGAATCAAAATGCGGATCGACGCATTTCACATATCATGGTGACCTTTGGTGATGAACGTTCCCGTGAAGAAGCACGCAGCATTGCTGACACTGCTTATGATGACCTGGAAGATGGCGAATCCTTTGCTGATACGGTACTCCGCTACTCTGATGACACAGCAAGTGCCGAGGAAGGAGGCGATCTAGGTACGATTTCGCGCGGTATTTTCGGCAATGCATTTGATGAGGCTGCATTCTCTCTTGCTGAAGGCGAAACGTCGCAGGTCGTTGAAGTTGATGGTGCCTTCCACATTCTGCGAGTGACCGATGTTGATGCCCCCTCGTTTGAAGAGCAGCGCGACACTCTGCGTCAAAACGTGGCGTTAGGAGAAGTTAACGATACGTTTAACGCTAACGTCCAGCAACTGATTGACCAGAGCTTTGCTGCGGACGATTTGCAAAGCGTCGCTGATGATATTGGTTTAACGTTGACGCAAACCGATTGGCTCGCGCGTGGTGAAGGCGAAGGCGTTCTTTCGGAGCCGGGCGTGCTGGATGAAGCCTTCAGCGAAGAGGTGCTGACGGATGGCTATAACAGTGAAGTGATTGAGCTCGACGATGATCGACGCTTGGTCTTGCGTGTGGCCGAACACCGTGAAGCGACGCTGATAAGCCTGGATGACGTTCGCGATGAGGTAGAGCAGTCCGTTGCCGCCCAACAGCGTCAACAAGCCATGCTTGAGCAGGCTCAAGCAATGACAGCTTCGCTTAATGCGGGTGAGACGCTCGACGTCAATTGGCTTGAAGCCACTAACGTTAATCGTCAGCAGAATAGTTCTTTACCTCAAGGATTGGTGTCGGAAGTCTTCCGTATGCCGAATCCGGATGAAGGTGAAAGCCAGTACCGGGCTGTTACGCTGTCGCAAGATGTTGCGGTTATCGCGTTGGATGACGTATCGGCAGGCGAAGATAATGATCAAATAGCGGGTTTTGTCGCGCAAATGGCTGAGCAGTTAAGAGCCCAAGCGGTGATCCAGGGCTTGATTGACACCCTGTATCAGGATGCGGATATCAAGCGCTAACGTTGTCAGGTATGAATAAAAAAGCCGATCATCGATTGATCGGCTTTTTTGTGTTTGCTGAAGGCAGTTACGCCGCGGGCGGCGTGGCCAAGGAGAATTGACGCAGCCTGGGTTCAGGGCGGTCAGACTCCTCGATAATCACGTCCCAGCCGTGCTGGTCATCCCAGTCACCCAGTACAAAGCGTTTAGCAGGTACGTCTTCCACCGTAAGATCATGAACCTTAGGGCGGTGTGTATGGCCATGGATCATGGTGGCAACGCCATAACGCTCCATCAGTTGTACGACTTCAGCATGGGTCACGTCCATAATCGCTTCTGCCTTGTTTGCGTTGGCATCGCCTGATTGCATGCGTAGGCTTTTGGCAAGCTCCAGGCGCTGCTCAAGAGGCAGCGCTAGAATCTGTGCTTGCCATTCAGGATTGCGCGACTGCTGCCTGAACGCCATATAGGCTTCATCCTGGGTGCACAGGCTGTCGCCATGCAACAGTACAAGCGGCACGCCCTCCAACTCCACTTCCTGCACATCGGAGAGCAGTGTTGCCTGGCAGGCATTAACAAACCGTTCGCCCAGCAGAAAGTCACGGTTGCCATGAGACAGATAAATAGCCGTGCCGTCATCGCTCAGCTTGCGTAAGCGTTGGATGACTTCAAGCGCCACGGCGCTAAGGGGATGCTGAGTGTCGAGTAAGTCATCACCCATCCACGCATCAAAAAGATCACCCAAAATATAAAGGGCGCTTGCGCCCTGGGCAGTTTGTTCCAGATAGCGATAAAACCCCTGATTGATCTCAGGGGTGTCGCTGCTTAAGTGCATGTCAGCTACAAGCAGTGTGCGCATGATGCTCCCGAAGAGTTATTCTGCTTCTTTTACATAAGCACGCTCAATGATCACATCTTCCGCAGGCACATCCGCATGCATGCCACGGCGTGTTGTGCTCACACCCTTAATGGCGTTGACCACGTCCATACCATCAACTACTTCACCAAAAACAGCGTAACCCCAACCTTGAAGGCTTTTTCCGCTGTGATCCAAAAAGCCGTTGTCGCCAACATTAATAAAAAACTGGCCAGTCGCCGAATGGGGGTCTTGCGTTCGAGCCATGGCAAGCGTGCCGATAGTGTTCTTTAAGCCATTATCCGCTTCATTCTCGATCGAATCACGTGTCGGCTTCTGGTTGAAATCCTGATCAAAGCCACCGCCTTGCACCATAAACCCGTCAATGACGCGGTGAAACAGTGTGCCATCGTAAAATCCATCACGAACATACTGCTCGAAGTTAGCCGCTGTTACCGGCGCTTTTTCATGATTAAGCGCGATAGTGATGTCACCGTGGTTTGTCTGTAATACGATCATGAATAAATTCCTGTTCAATGAAGACGTTCGCCTTGGCGCTGTGCATCGGCGTCACGCTATAATAGCGGTTTTGCTTGGCACCGCGAAGCGCTAACCTAATAGCGTAGGCAGAGGTTGCCTGGCACGCCATCCACCACGAGGTTTTCAACACCACCATGACCAACGAGACCACCCCAGCGCCGAACTTCATTCGCAACCAAGTACGCGACGAGATCGAGGGCGGCCAGGTCACAAAAATCGTGACGCGTTTTCCCCCAGAGCCGAACGGTTTTCTGCACATCGGCCACGCAAAGTCGATCTGCTTAAATTTCGGATTGGCGGAGCAAATGGGTGGTGAGTGTCATCTGCGTTTTGACGACACCAACCCGGCGAAAGAAGAGCAGGCTTATATTGACGCCATCAAAGAAGACGTCAGTTGGTTAGGTTTTAGCTGGGCGGGCCCGGTTCGCTTTGCTTCTGACTACTTTGACCAGCTTTATGCCTGGGCACAGCATTTAATTCGCGAAGGCAAAGCCTACGTGGATGATCTCTCGCCCGATGAGATCCGTGAGTATCGCGGTACGCTAACCGCTCCTGGCAAGCCAAGCCCTTACCGCGAACGTAGCGTTGAGGAGAACCTGGATTTACTCGAGCGTATGCGTGTTGGCGAATTCGGTGAAAGTGAAAAAGTGCTACGTGCCAAAATCGATATGGCATCGCCTAACATCAACTTGCGCGATCCCATCTTGTATCGCATTCGTCATGCGAATCATCACCAAACCGGCGATAAATGGAAGATTTATCCTTCCTACGACTTCACTCATGGGCAGTCGGATGCGATCGAAGGCATCACTCACTCAATCTGTACGCTGGAATTTGAAGACCACCGTCCGCTATATGAGTGGTTCCTGAATAATCTCCCGGTTCCCGCCAAACCACGTCAGATTGAGTTTGCGCGCTTAAACCTGGATTATACGCTGACCTCTAAACGCAAATTGAAGCTGTTAGTGGACGAGCAGATCGTAGACGGCTGGGATGACCCACGGATGCCGACGATTTCCGGCATGCGCCGCCGTGGTTATACCGCCGCCTCTATTCGTAAATTCTGCGAAATGATCGGCGTGACGCGTGCCGATGGCGGGCTTGTCGATATCGCCATGCTGACCCACGCTATTCGCTCGGACCTTGAAGATAACGCGCCGCGTGCCATGTGCGTGCTGAAACCGCTCAAGGTCGTACTGACTAATGTGGCAGAAGACCACGAGGAAGTGTACGACGTGCCGGGGCACCCCGCGCGTGACGACATGCCGACGCGTAAGGTACCGTTTGGTCGCGAGCTGTACATCGACCAGGATGACTTCATGGAAGATGCACCCAAGAAGTTCTTCCGCTTGGCGCCAGGCAAGGAAGTTCGCTTGCGCAACAGCTACGTCATCCGGTGTGACGAGGTGATCAAGAACGACGCCGGTGAAGTGGTTGAGTTGCGCTGTTCGGTGGACTTCGACACGCTCGGCAAAAATCCGGAAGGGCGCAAGGTGAAAGGCGTGGTTCACTGGGTCAGCGCCACTCACGGTGTGCCCATGGAAGTGCGTCTGTATGACAATCTGTTCATGGTCGAGCAACCGGACCGTGACAAGGATGTCGATTTCCTTGAGCACCTGAACCCAGAATCATTGGTCATCTGCCAGGCAATCGGCGAGCCAAGTCTGGCCAAAGCCGTGCCGGAAGATCGTTTCCAGTTTGAACGCATGGGTTACTTCTGCGCTGACCGTCATCTCTCCAAGCCGGGGCAACTGGTGTTTAACCGTACCGTAGGGTTGAAAGATAGCTGGGCGAAAATCAAACAGAAAGGTTAAGGATCGTCATATGCAAATTTACAATACGCTGACGCGTCGCAAGGAGCCATTTACGCCGCTGGTCGCGGGTAAGGTAAGCATGTATGTCTGCGGCATGACGGTGTATGACTATTGTCACCTTGGCCACGCCCGCGTCATGGTCGCATTTGATGTCATTACTCGCTATTTGCGCCACCGTGGCTATGACGTTACCTACGTGCGTAACATCACCGATATCGACGATAAAATCCTTAAGCGTGCTGAGGAGAATGGTGAAAGCATTACGGCGCTAACCGAGCGCATGATTGATGCCATGCATGAAGACGAAGCGCGGCTGAACGTGCTGCCACCCAGCCAAGAGCCTCGTGCAACGGGGCATATTGGGGATA
This sequence comes from Halomonas sp. 72, assembly GCF_052379785.1. Lineage (NCBI taxonomy): Bacteria > Pseudomonadati > Pseudomonadota > Gammaproteobacteria > Oceanospirillales > Halomonadaceae > Halomonas > Halomonas sp. 72. The sequence continues at coordinate 27,283 of NZ_JBQSYY010000017.1, forward strand.
TCGTCGGCATGATCGAAACGTTGATCGAAAAAGGTTTTGCCTATCCTGCCGGAAATGGCGATGTGTATTACCGGGTGCGCAAATTCGCCACGTACGGCAAGCTCAATAACCGTCAGCTAGACGATATGCGTTCAGGTGCGCGGGTTGATGTGGATGTTCATAAAGAAGATCCGCTTGATTTTGTGCTTTGGAAAGCGGCAAAACCGGGTGAGGCGCACTGGTCATCACCCTGGGGCGATGGCCGTCCTGGCTGGCATATCGAGTGCTCGGCCATGTCGACCTGCTGTTTGGGGGATACCTTTGATATTCACGGTGGCGGGCCCGATTTGACCTTCCCGCACCATGAAAACGAAATTGCTCAGTCAGAAGCCGCGACGGGGAAAACTTACGTTAACACCTGGATGCATGCGGGCGCTGTCCGTGTGGATCAGGAAAAAATGTCGAAGTCGCTAGGCAACTTCTTCACCATCCGAGACGTATTGGCCGAGCATGATCCGGAAGTGGTGCGTTACCTGTTGGTCGCCAGCCATTACCGGAGTGCGATTAACTACTCGGTTGATTCCCTCGTAGAGGCGCGTAAATCGTTAACGCGCCTTTATACCGCGCTGGATGGCGTCGACACTGCGGCCCAAATGGATGAAGCCGCTAGTCCTTATCGTGACCGCTTCACCCAGGTCATGGACGATGACTTCAATACCCCGGAGGCGCTCGCTGTACTATTTGAGTTGGCGCGAGAGGTTAATCGTGCCAAAAGCGATACACCTGAAAAGGCCGTGGGGCTGGCTGGTGAATTAAAACAGCTCGCTGGTGTGTTGGGGCTTCTCACGCAAACGCCTGCCGCGTTTTTAAAAGGCTCTCAGTCGCAAGGGGTAGCGCTTAGCGAAACGGCTATCCAGGAAAAAATTGCCCAGCGTCAGGCAGCGAAAGCGAGCAAGGATTTTGCTCAGGCAGATGCCGTTCGTGATGAGTTGGCGGCGCTAGGTATCGTGTTAAAAGACTCACGTGAAGGAACTACGTGGGTCATTGAATCTCCTTAGCAAGAGCCGGTGTGCCAGGCGTCGCTATAGCGGCGTCTGGCAGCCACTCAAATGCCACTTATACTAGTAATGCCTCCCCTCACTAAAAGACGTCTACTAAAGGATTGCCAAGATGCGCTTTACTATCAAATCTCTGCTATCTGTCGCTGCCCTGTCGTTGACAACATTAAGCCAAGCGAATGCCAATGAGCCCGTTGTCGTTGCCTCCAAAATCGACACGGAAGGGGCGGTGCTGGGTGAGTTAATCATTCAGACGCTAGAGCGCAACGGCATACCAACGCAAGACCGTCTTCAACTGGGTGCTACGAATGTGGTGCGTACCGCGCTAACTGCTGGAGAAATTGATCTATATCCTGAATACACCGGAAACGGTGCTTTCTTTTTCGATATGGCGGATAGCGATGTATGGAAAGATGCTGACCAGGCACATCAAACCGTACGTGAATTGGATGCGCAAAATGGGTTGGTATGGCTAACGCCTGCGAGCGCGAATAATACCTGGGCCATGAGTATTCGTCAGGATGTTGCAGATGAGCATAATTTGAAAACACTGGATGATCTTACTGCTTATATTGCCGATGGCGGCGATTTCAAATTTGCGGCTAGTGCAGAGTTCGTTGAATCCGCTCAGGCGTTACCCGCTTTTCAAGAGGCGTACGGATTTGAGTTAACGGATGAACAACTGCTGGTGCTTTCAGGCGGTAATACAGCGGCTACAATGCGTGCCGCGGCTCAACAAACTAGTGGCGTTAACGCAGCGATGACCTATGGAACGGATGGCGGCTTAAGTGCCCTGGGCCTGGTGGTATTGGAAGATTCGAAAGGCGTTCAACCTGTCTATCAGCCCGCACCGGTCGTACGAGAAAGTATTCTTGAAGCCTATCCGGATATCGAGCCGCTGCTTCATGATGTATTTACAACCCTGGACGAGGTAACGCTGCAAGCGCTTAACGCGGATGTAGCCGTTAACGGTTTATCGGCAAGTCAGGTCGCTAACGACTATCTCGACCGTTTGGATAACTAATAAATGTCGCTTTTGGATGCGCTGCCCACGCCTCGTTTGGGGCGTGGTGGTTACCCTAATGCTGTTTTAATCAGTTTAAGTGTGGTGATGCTGGCAGCGGTTTGGGGGGTGGATACCGTCAGCGTTGCACCTAACCGAATTGTGCAAGGAGAGAGTGTTAACGTTCAGGGCGCCTTCGGTTGGCCCGGTGCTGTGCTTGTCTCATTACTGGTCATTGCGTTGGGAAGCCTGGCGTATCAGCCCAGCCGTACCCACTATTGGGCGGCCTTGGGCGTAGTGGTATTACTACTGACACTGATGCCGTTTGGATTAATGGTCGCCAGCCACTTTTTAATAGACCCAGAGCTTCCTCAAGCGCGATTAGGCATCGGGGGCGGTTATTGGGTTGTCTTGTTTATCTCATTGTTAGGTATCGTTGAACTACGCCTGCGGCTTGGTTTAAAACGTTTATGGCCGGTTCTCATATTGTCAGGCGTTGGACTGATTTGGTGGCTTTGCGCGTGGCTCTGGTTAAGCGACTTGGCTCTGGTTCAGGAATTTAAAGCGCGGGATCATCAATTTATACAGGCGATCAGGCAGCATATTTTCCTGGTGAGCACCGCTGTGAGTATGAGTGTGGTAATGGGCACGCTGCTTGCCCTGTTGATGCGTCGCTTTGCCAGGCTGCAAAAGGTTGCTTTTGCGCTGCTTAATTTCCTCCAAACCATCCCTAGCCTGGCACTCTTTGGCCTTTTGCTGGCGCCGCTGGCGTGGCTTGCCGCCAATGTGCCTTTCCTGGCTAAGGTTGGGGTGAGTGGAATTGGTAATACGCCCGCGCTGATTGCGCTGGTGGCTTATAGCCTGCTGCCCATGGTGCGTAATACCTACACTGCCTTGGAAGAGGTCAGTCCGGATACTCTGGAAGCCGCAAGCGCCATGGGCATGCACCGTATTCAGCGGTTTTGGCAGGTTCGCCTGCCCTTGGCTCTGCCTGTGCTGTTGGAGGGTGTGCGTATTACGACGGTTCAAGCCATTGGGCTCACGGCAGTAGCGGCTTTGATTGGCGCAGGGGGCTTAGGTACCTTCATCTTTCAAGGGCTAGGCCAGGCCGCCATGGACATGGTGCTGTTGGGTGCACTGCCCATTTTGATATTAGCTTTGTTAGTGGATGCGGGCCTGGGTGCCTTGGCAGAAGCACTGCGCCCAGGAGGCGTCCAATGATCAAACTTTCACACGTCTCAAAGCGTTTCGGTGCTGAAACGGCAGTTGATGCCATTAATCTAAAAGTGGAAAAAGGCCAGTTTTGTGCGCTGGTAGGTACCTCTGGCTGTGGCAAATCGACCACGTTGCGCATGATCAATCGCTTAATCGAAAAAAGTGATGGTGAGATTACTCTGGATGGCCAGGCCATTGAAGCGTATGACCCGGTCAAGCTGCGCCGCCGGATCGGATATGTGATTCAAAGCACGGGCCTATTCCCTCACTGGACGGTTGCTCGCAATATTGGGCTGGTACCACGCCTACTGAAATGGCCTGCGAAAGATATTCAGGCGCGGGTTGAGGAGCTAATGGGCTTGCTTGGCTTGCCGGTTGCTGAGTTCGCACATAAATATCCGCATCAGCTTTCTGGTGGGCAGGCTCAGCGCGTAGGTGTTGCTCGCGCCCTGGCGGCTGATCCGGATATTTTATTAATGGATGAGCCTTTTGGCGCGCTGGATCCTATCACGCGCGTCAAGTTGCAGGATGAGCTGGCAGGCCTTCAGGCGCGGTTACATAAAACCGTTGTGTTTGTCACACATGATATGGATGAAGCGCTTAAGTTGGCTAATCATCTTGTCGTTATGCGCGATGGCCATATCGTGCAGCAGGGGACACCGCTTTCACTATTACAGCACCCCAAGGACCCTTTTGTTGAATCGCTTTTGGGTGGGCTTGAGCGTGGTTTAAAGCAAGCGGCCTTAACGCGAGTCAAGGACCACATGTCTTCGATGGGTCCAACATTACCCTCGCAATTTCGTATACCCGCTGACTTTTCGTTGCGCCAAGCGCTTTCCATGATGCTGCGCGACCATACGGATCGTCTTGCTGTAGTCGATCAGCAGGATGTTCCAATTGGCGAGCTTTCTCTGCGCAAGATAGTAAAAGAGGCCCAGTTGGAAAAAGGAAGCATGCGTGAAGCCTGATGTGAAGCGTGTGATGCGTTCGACCCAAGTCACCGCAAAGACGGTCTGGTTGTGGCCATTCTTATGGGGCACGCTGTTGGCTGTCTGTATCGTGGGAATACCGCACGCCCAAGGTATCTTTCAATGGATAGAGCCGGATGTTCGGCAGGTTATCTATCAACGTACACCTTTTTATGTGTTGCTTGAGCGCCATGTGCTGGTCGTTGGAGTTGCCGCGATTGTCACTATTAGCCTGGGGGTTGGCGCAGGTATTGCGGTAACGCGTCGAAAAGGGCAGGATTTTTTACCGTTAGTGTCGCAACTTGCATCACTTGGACAAACGTTTCCCCCCGTGGCGGTATTGGCATTAGCCGTGCCGGTACTGGGTTTTGGCACCTTGCCCATTATTGTAGCGTTGATGCTTTATGGCCTGCTGCCGATTGTACGCAATACCCTGGCAGGGCTTCAGGATGTTGATAAAGATATTAAAACCGCAGCCCGTGCGGTGGGGCTAACACCCCTCCAGGTGCTTTACCAGGTAGAGCTGCCCTTGGCTGCGCCCGTCATATTGGCGGGTATTCGTACCTCGGTGACTATCAATATTGCGACCGCTGCACTCGGTGCCACGGTGGGCGCCAGTAACCTGGGGGACCCGATCATTGCCGGCATTATTAATAACAATATGGCTTACGTCCTTCAGGGTGCCTTGGTGATTGCGCTTCTGGCGCTTACGGTTGATAGCATGTTTGATGCACTTCAAACCAGGCTGCGCTTACGACTCTCTTCTTCCTAACGCCTTGCTTCTAAACCGCCATCTCCTTGAACCGCTCCAGAATATCTTGTCGTCGTTGGTCTCTTCGTCTTAAGTGGTATGCCTAAAGTCCTTGTGCTGCGTTACTGTCGTAGTCGTTGCGTTGACTGAAACCAGATAAATCCACTGGCATAAACAGTCATCTCCGACAATACTGCCTTCAAAAGAGGCATAACAAGGACAATAATGATGATTCGCTACGTACACCAGCCGACGTTTCTGACGGGCGATGAGCTTTCCATCTCCACCTTCAGCTTGCTCGACCCTGAAGGCGAACTTTATAGCGGTGCCGAAGCGCCTGCGCTAGAGCGTGAACATGCACGCAGGCTCTACCAGGCCATGCTATCCACTCGTATTCTTGACGAACGTATGATGGCCGCACAGCGCCAGGGGCGGCTTAGCTTCTACATGCAGTGCGTAGGAGAAGAAGCGGCGGTGGTGGGCGCCACCGCCGCCCTGGACGATGCGGATATGATCATGGCGCAATACCGTGAGCAGGGTGCGCTGATGTATCGCGGTTTTTCTATTGATGAGTTTATGAACCAGCTATTCGGCAATGAGCTGGATTATGGCAAGGGCCGCCAAATGCCGGTTCACTACGGTTCGCGTAAACTTCACTACATGACGATTTCGTCACCCTTGGCTACCCAAATCCCCCAGGCAACCGGCTATGCCTACGGTCAAAAACTCGCAGGCGATGAGCAGTGTACGTTGACCTTTTTTGGCGAAGGCGCAGCGTCAGAGGGTGACTTTCATGCGGCGCTTAATATGGCCTCTGTCCATAAAGTGCCTGTCATCTTTTTCTGCCGTAATAATGGCTATGCCATTTCCACTCCTGCCGTTGAGCAGTTTGCCGCGGATGGCATTGCACCACGTGCGTTTGGTTATCACATGCACGTTATTCGTGTAGATGGCAACGATGTACTTGCCGTATACGAAGCCACTCGGCAAGCGCGCAAGCTGGCGGTTGAGCATAATCACCCGGTGCTGATTGAGGCGATGACGTATCGCCTTGCCGCCCACTCATCCTCTGATGATCCTTCTGGCTATCGCTTAAAAAGCGAAGAAGAGACATGGCGCCTCAAGGACCCCGTGCTGCGAATGCAAAAATGGATGTTGAAAAAAGGTTGGTGGAGCGAAGAGGAGGAAACCCAGCAGCAGGAATCACTGCGCCGTGATGTGCTTGAAACCATGAAGCGTGCTGAAAAGCGGCCTCCACCCTCATTGGATAGCCTGGTAAGTGATGTTTATGCCGATGTAACCCCAGCGCTTCAACGTCAATTCGACCAACTTAAAAGCCATATTCGTCGCTACCCTGAGGCGTACCCCCAAGGCGCTCGGTCGTTAGACTTGACCGTGCAGGCGCCCACTGACTCTAAAGGGGAGGCGTAACATGCCCACGATGAACATGTTGCAGGCCATTAACAATGCGCTGGATATTGCCATGGCGGAGGATGAAAAGGTCATTTGCTTTGGCGAGGACGTCGGCATTTTCGGTGGTGTGTTTCGCGCCACCAGCCATCTACAGGAAAAATACGGTAAAGCGCGGTGTTTTAATACGCCCCTGGTAGAGCAAGGCATTATTGGCTTTGCCAACGGTTTGGCAGCACAGGGTTCGGTGCCTGTCGCCGAAATCCAGTTTGCCGACTATATCTTTCCCGCGTTTGACCAGATTGTTAACGAAACGGCCAAGTATCGTTATCGTTCAGGCGACTTGTTTAACGTCGGCGGACTAACGATTCGTACCCCGTACGGTGGGGGGATATCCGGTGGGCTTTATCACTCTCAGTCTCCAGAAGCCTACTTTACCCATACGCCTGGGATAAAAGTGGTGGTGCCGCGTAATCCCTACCAGGCAAAAGGCCTGTTGCTGGCTTCCATCCGCGATCCAGATCCGGTGCTTTTTTTAGAACCCAAGCGTCTTTACCGCGCTTCAGTGGGCGAGGTGCCGGAAGAGGATTATCAGCTGCAGATAGGTGAAGCAGACATCATCAAAGAGGGCAGCGATATTACCCTGGTAGGATGGGGCGCTCAGATGGAGGTAATTGAGAAAGCAGTAGAGCTTGCTGAAGCGCAAGGCATTGCCTGCGAAGTGATTGACCTGCGCTCCCTGCTTCCCTGGGATGCCGATACCGTTGCTGAGTCTGTACTAAAAACAGGTCGGCTCGTCGTCAGCCATGAAGCACCGCTAACCGGAGGTTTTGCCGGCGAAATAGCGGCGACCATTCAAGAGCGTTGTTTTCTCTATCTCGAATCGCCGATAAAGCGGGTGACCGGGCTGGATACTCCTTTCCCTTTGGTGCTGGAAAAAGAGTATTTTCCCGATCATTTGAAGATTTTTGAAGCGATTCGTGAAAGCGTTAATTTCTAGCGCCCAAGGAGAAGAGCAATGAGCGATTTTAAATTGCCAGATATTGGCGAAGGCATCGTTGAGTGTGAAGTCGTGGAGTGGCGGGTTGCGGAAGGTGATCATATCGAGGAAGACCAGCCCATCGTTGAGGTAATGACCGACAAGGCGCTGGTGGAAATCACCGCCCCTGAAGCGGGTGTGGTAACACGGCTTTATGTGCCACAAGGGCAAATTGCCAAAGTGCATGCTCCACTCTACGCCTACCAGGGCTTGGATGAGAACGAAGGGGAAGGAGGCCGCTCTGTTTCGCATCATGCATCGTCAATAAGCAAGCTGCCGGATGACGCTGTTGAGTTACCCGTCGCTACGCCGCCCAGTAACCCAACTGCACAGGGAGCTTATGGCAAAGTGCCCGCGAGCCCGGCGGTAAGGCGACTAGTACGAGAGCATGGGTTAACAATTACCGAGGTGGCTGGCAGCGGCAAAGAGGGCCGAGTGCTTAAGGAAGACGTGCTGGCGCATATTCATCACAACGAGGTAGAGCCGACGTCATCTAAGCCAGCGCCTACTATCGGTGAGGCGCACAACCCAGAGCAGGACGCGCCACGTATAGAACCCTTACGTGGCGTGCGTGCCGTGATGGCAAAACGCATGGTTGCCTCTGCAACGACTATTCCGCATTTTCACTATGGCGAAGAGATTGATGTTACTGAGCTATTGGCGCTACGCGAGCGGCTGAAGCCTCAGGCAGATGCTCAAGGGCAGCGCCTTACGCTGATGCCCTTTTTTATGAAGGCGTTGGCACTCGCCTTGGCCGAGACGCCGATACTTAATGCGCAACTCAATGAAGCCGGTGATGAACTTCACTACTATCCTCAGTGCAATATTGGTATGGCGGTAGATAGCAAAACCGGATTATTAGTGCCAAATGTTAAAGGCGTTGAGCATTTGACGTTGCTTGAAATCGCTCGTGAAGTGGGCCGCTTGACCGTTGCTGCACGTGAAGGCCGCGTCGACCAGGCTGATCTAAAGGGAGGGACGATCAGTATTTCCAATATCGGTGCCTTGGGAGGTACCTATGCCACGCCCATTATTAATGCCCCCGAAGCGGCTATTGTTGCGATAGGAAGAACGCAGTGGCTGCCGCGTTTTGATGAGCAAGGCGCCGTTCAGCGCCGCGCCATTATGACAATTACCTGGGCAGGAGATCATCGGTTTATTGATGGCGGCACCATTGCGCGCTTTTGTAATACGTGGAAAGGCTTTTTGGAAGCGCCTGAAACAATGCTGCTTTATCTGGGATAAACGCACGCTTAGGACACAAGATGCCGCAGGCGCCGTTACAGCAATTTTATATACCTGAAGAGCAGTCGGTCTATCTGCTGAGCCATAATGATGCGCAAAAGCTTAAAGACTGGGTAGCGCTCTGCCAAGCCCAGCTTAGTCAGCTTGGGTATCAGGGTATTGAGCTGATTGGCAAAGGCGCCTACGGTTTTGTGTTTTCTGGCAGCGTGCCCAATGGCGATACGCTGGCGCACTATGTGTTCAAATTTTCTCGCATTACGCTGCCTACACACTTACAGGAACGTCTCGAAGAAGAGGCGTTTATGCTGGATCAAGTGTCGCATGCCCGCATTCCCAGGTTAATCACCTACCAGCGCGCAAGAGGCCAGTCGATTTTAGTCATGGAGCGCGCACCCGGTTGGAATCTGGAGCAGATATCCCTCAAAAGAGGACGTTTGTCACCACGCTTGATTATGCGTATAGCGCGTCAGCTTGTTGATATTTTAATCGCGCTTCGCCGCGACGCTGGGGCCCATGGCCGGCCAGTGGTACATGGTGATATCAAACCCTCCAACCTGGTCTTCGACCCTGACACGGAGTCTATTGCACTGATTGATTGGGGATCGTCTGTTTTTGCTCAATTGGATGCTCAACTACAGTTCGTTGGGGCGAATGTGATGGAGCTGATGTCCGATAACCTACAGCAAACCAATGCACGTTTGGGTGACGTCTATTTTATTGGTGAAGAGCAGCTAAACGGTGCGCTCTCTTCGCCACGTTTTGATGAACAGGGCGTGGCGGGCACGTTGTATGCGCTGGCATCAGCACAGTCGTGCCGGTTTGGTCATCGCGCTATTCCCGCAAGCTCCCTGGGGTTGCCTATGGAATTTGCCCGTACATTGGATGGTATGCTGGACCCCGACCCGCAGGTTCGCCTTACTGCAGGCAGTTACTTTATCGACACAATGCCGCGCATGGCAAACGTGGTAATGCTTGATTTTCCCCCCAGCCCCGAGGCGCCTCTTGTGCCCGTATGGGTTCGCCCTGTGCAGCAGGAAATTGATACCGTGGTGTATAGCTCTCGCAAGGCGTTTCTGCGAGAAGCCAGCGTTGAGGAAACGCTTAACGAGGTTAACGATGTACAGCTGGACCGTTACTATAAACAGTTTATGCAGGGGATGGGGGAGACAGAAAAAGCGTTTTTAGCCTCGGTAAGTCGGCTGGGTAAATATCCGGTAGTAGGAGGGCTGGCCGTACGTTGGGAGCGCGAAGGGGTATATATTGATTCTTCCCTTAACTTGCATGACCCAGACGTGAAGCCCGCCTTTATTGAAGCTGTTAATAATACGGTTCACTTGGCGCGCGCCATTCATCGCCAAGGCGTTTTCAAAAGCTGCTTATTTAATGCGCGCCAAACGCTGCATATAGAGCGGGAAACGGAGCGTGAGCCGTTTTACTGCCAGCCTGATATGGCGATTAACTACGAAATGAGCGCGGTGCCAGAGCTGGAGGATCGGAGCCGCCAGCATAGTTATTTTGAAGATGGGCCCGATCCGGAAGAGCTGTTGATATTGCCCTCCGAGATTATGACGATCCTGCAGCAACTTAACGATATTCATCATACCGGAATGATTATTTTCGAGGCGCTCCCTCAGCATCTTAAAATACACAGTTATTACCGACTGCTTGACCCCGCAAGGGAGCGCGAGTTTCAAACATTGCTTACCCATATTTTAGGCGCGGTTAACCAGATCCAGGGGTTGGGCGTTTCTGGTTTTATGAAGATGCCCTATAAAGACACCCGCTTTTTTACCCATCTGGAGCGGCAGCCCGAGCGCTACTACCCACAAAACCCACGAGAACACGTTAAAAACATAAAAGCCTGCTGATCTCTTACGGATAGACATCAGCAGGCTTAAAGTGGCGTCAAACAGTGGTCTAAAAAGAAGACCTGTTGGCTTGCAGCCATGTGATCAGCTGTTCAACCAGAGTGTCGCTTGCGCGGCCAAAGGCGTCGACCACTGAAGATATATCAACATCGGTTGCCTGACTGGTCGTGGTAAACGTGCGGTAAGCAATAGGCATTCGGTCATGGGTGTTTACAAGCTGGACATCGAGCTGAATAACGGCATTAGGGCGCCCATTTTCATACTCACTTTGAAAACTACGCAGTGAGCTGAGTAGCTGCAGCTGAGAGGGCAGTTGATCGGTTCCGACATTGCCAAAGAGCTGACTTTGCTGCAAACCTTCTATTAACCGTGATTGAACGAGAGCGGGGGTATCTTCATACCAGCGAGCGCCTTCATACACATTAACGATATTTTTTTCCGGATAGACCACTATGCGATTACCGCTCAGCAGGTATCCGGCTTCTGGCGTAGCAATGCCCAATGTTTCAGTCGCTGCATTGGAGGGCATGTTTATGTCAGGCACGTTAGTGGAGGGGAGGCGATAAAGCGTCGCCGGGTCGTTTTTAGGGACGATGGAGCACCCAGCGCTCAACAAGAGTACGGATACAGTGAGTACGGCAAAAACAGGGCGTAAGTTCATGGGCTAAACTCCTTTATCTGGTCCCGGCCCAACAAGAATTCAATTGGGTTTTCATCCAGCTCACGGGCGATACGATCCAATGAGTTAAGCGTTGAACGCAAGGAAGAAAGCGCAGGACCAATATCGCGGGTGCCTTGCAAGGTACTATCAACTGCGTCAGCATTTTGCTCTATCAGTTGCTCCATCCGCTGCGCTGCGCGGGCGATATCCTGGCTGGCATTGGCAGCATTTTGCATAACGTTTTGTCCATCTTGTTCGAGAAGCTGGGTAACTTGCTCACTCAGTACGTTAATACTGGCCATCGTGGTGGTCGCTTGGCGTGATGCAGTGCCTAATAGGGCTAAGTTCTCTTCAAACGCTTCACGCTGTGACGCTATCATTTCGGTAATTTGGTCTATATTCGTCAGTACGTTACTTGCATTCTGACGATTACTATCATCGAAGAGGTTATTCACATTGGCCAAAATTGAATTAATGTTACCAACCACTTCTTTACCCTCTTCTAAAAAAGTGGAGAGCGGGGAGGGGTCTGCATGAATAACGGGTATTTCATCACCCGCATGATCAATTAACGCAGGACTATCCGGTGTGCCACCGTAGAGCTGTATCGACATGCTGCCAGTAATACTCGCAAACGCTAGCTGCGCGTGGGTATCTTCTTTGACGGGGGTATCTTTTTCGACACGAATTTTGGCAATAACCTGACGAGGATCTGCAGGGTTGAGATTCAGCGTTGTTACATCGCCTACTCTGATGCCGTTATATTGCACTGCACTTCCTACTGTCAGCCCGCTAACGCTGCGTTCAAACAAGACACGGTACGTTTGATAGTCGCGCTGACCCGCAGCATGGCTGATCCAGAGCGTAAATAGCAGAGCCGCTGCCGCCGTTATTACTGTAAATAAACCAATTAGAACGTGATGAGCGCGTGTTTCCATGTGCTACTCACTCCTTAGCTGACGATCATTTGAGTGGGCGGTCTTGTTGGCGGCTCTGCCACGAGGCCCGTTAAAGTAGTTCTGAACCCATTCATCATCCGTCCGGGCAACATTTTGAATGGTATCCGTTACTAAAACACGTTTCTGAGAAAGTACGGCCACTCTATCGCAAGCGGCATAAAGTGTATCCAAGTCGTGTGTTACCAGGAAAACGCTAAAGCCGAGCGCATTACGCAACGTGACCAGCAATTGGTCAAACGCAGCGGCGCCAATAGGGTCCAAGCCTGCAGTAGGTTCATCAAGAAACAGAATGTCAGGGTCTAACGCTAGTGCGCGAGCCAAGGCGGCACGCTTAATCATGCCCCCAGAGAGCGACTCTGGATACTGCAATGCAGCTTCGGGCTCAAGCCCCACCAGCGAGAGTTTTACCCGCGCCAGATATTCCGCATCTTCTCGTGGTAATTTGGCATGCTCAATAATGGGCAGCGCCACATTCTCTTGTAAGCTAAGCGAGCTAAACAGGGCGCCTTGTTGAAAAAGCACGCCAAAGCGTCGCTCAACCTGGCTGCGCTCCTTACTGCTTAGCTGGTTAAGATCATTACCCAATACATTAATTTTGCCTGCATTGGGGCGTTTTAGCCCCACGATACTGCGCAAAAGAACAGATTTCCCCGTGCCTGATCCGCCCACGATTCCGAGAATCTCGCCGTCGAGTAGATCAAGGTCCAGCGATTCATGAACGACGTGGTTACCAAAGCGGTTTTCCAGACCGCGAACTTCAATCACCGGTCGTCCAGACGAGTGGCTGGGCGATTGGTTTGAGGAGTCAGTAGATTCGCTCACCAGCCCATCTCCATAAAGAACAGAGCGGCAAGTGCATCAATCAAAATAACCATGAAAATGCATTGCACGACACTGGATGTGGTATGAGAACCTACTGATTGTGCACTACCACTAACCTTGAAGCCTTCCAGACAGCCAATGACGGCAATAACAAAGGCGAATATGGGGGCCTTGCTCATCCCTACCAGGAAATTATTCAACGCAACATCTTTTTGCAGTATGTAAAGAAATTGCCCCGTTGATATATCCAAAGAGAGCACAGCGACAAGCGCGCCTCCCATTAAGCCACACATCATTCCTATAAAGGTAAGTAGAGGCAGACTAACGAGAAGCGCTATGATCCGGGGCAGCACTAATAACTCAATAGGGTCTAGCCCCTGCGTCTGTAGTGCGTCAATTTCTTCATTGGATTTCATCGACCCCAACTGAGCCGTAAATGCACTGGCAGTTCGGCCTGCCAATAAAATTGCTGCCAACAAAACGCCAAATTCACGTAGAAATGAAAATGCCACCAGGTCAATGGTGTAAACAGTCGCGCCAAATTGTTCGAGAACAGTGGCGCCCAGAAACGCAACGACCGCACCCACCATGAAGGTTAACAAAGCAACAATGGGAACGGCATTAAGGCCGCTTTGCTGTATTTGGGCGACGGTGGCCGTTATTCGCCAACGCTTTGGTTTAAAAGCGACCTGTACCAGTGTCGCGATGACGAGCCCGATGAAGGCCAGCAACTGGCGTTGCTGCGACCATAACCCCGCCATGTGCTCCCCAATACTTGCCAGCGCATCAGTGAGACGGTTGGAACTATGCTGCACGGCTTCGATCGGGGCGTCCATCGCTTCAGCGATACGCTTTAAAAGCGCTTGTTGTTCCAGAGGGAGCTCGCCTGCCCAATCGCTTATTGCGCGAGACTTTTCAATGCCGATCATGCCAACAATGACAGCGGCTCCTGCGGTATCCAGTCGCTCAATACCGGTAAGGGATATATCGTTTGGTTGGGAATAGTTTTGAGCCGCATTTTTTAGCTGCTTGTAATTAGAAAGCGTCCATTCGCCCTGTAATACTAATTTTTCGTCCCGCTTTATAATCCACTCACTTGGCATTTTTGCTCCTAAACGCCGTTGGCTCGCTAAAATATTCACATTACTTTAATCGAACCATCTAGAGAAGCCCTCTCAAAACAACGTATTACTTACTCCTTCGTAATTATACTGTAGCTGATTAATCGCCGTTTAGAGTAGCCAGTTATACGCATGTTATCCATCTTATCTACGAAAACTCTCGCCAAGCTGCATAAGTGCTCAAAAAAACCCGACCTGTTAGAGCGTCCAGAAAGGCGCTCTTTTTAAGCTTGTCCATGACAGGACCTTTCACTTCCGATAAATGAAGTTTGACGTTGGAATCTTTGAGTCGCGCATTGATGGCATCAAGGCTTTCCAGCGCAGAGGCATCAATTAGGTTAACCGCTGAACAAATCAGTACCACATGCTCAAGTTCAGGATGACTGGCCACCAGATTATAAACAGTATCTTCCAGGTAGCGAGCATTGGCAAAGTAGAGGCTTTCATCGATACGTAGCAGTGCCACATGGCTAATGGTTTCTACATTATGGCGGTGGGTATTACGAAAATGTTCGGTATCCGGTACCCGGCCAACCAGTGCACTGTGTGGGCGACTGGTACGGTAAAGAAATAGCGCTATCGATAATGCAACACCGCTCATAATACCGGCTTCAACTCCCTCGACCAGCGTCAATAAAATGGTCACGGCCATTGCGGCAAAATCGCTGCGCGAATAACACCAGGTTTGACGCAGCATGGAAATATCTACCAGCGTTAAAATAGCCACCGTAATGGTGGCGGCCAGGGTGGCAATCGGCAGGTAATAAAGCCAGTCGGTAAATGATAAGGTGATAAGTGCAATGCCCAGAGCCGCAAACGCCCCGGCCGCTGGGGTTTGGGCTCCGGCGTCATAGTTGATCACCGTCCTTGAAAGCCCCCCCGTTACCGGCATTCCGCTGGTAACACCCGCTGCCAGATTGGCGGCTCCCAAGCCGATCAGTTCCTGGTTTGGTGAGATGCGCTGGCGCCGTTTTGCCGCCAGCATTTGGCCCATGGACACGGACTCGACAAAACCTACCAGGCTAATCAGCAGCGCCGGAATTAACAATGCTCGCCATAAGGAGGCGTCCTCCCACGGAAAGCTAAGCGCTGGCAAGCCGCTTGGAATAGCGCCTACTACCTCAACGCCTGCCTCTGTGAGTTGCCAATGCCAGGTAATAAACGTAGTTGTAACGACGGCAAAAACAGGCCCCGCCTTGGTGATTAAGTCAGCAAGCGCGGCAGGAAGGCCCAGTGCGCTAAGCGTTTGCTTCCCATAGCGACGCATGGCAATAAGAAATACCAACGTGCCTGCGCCAATCGCAAATGTGTAGGGGTTAAATTGAGGCAGGTTGGGGAGGAGCGTCATCACACGCTCAGTTAGCGTGAAGCCGCTACTGGAGACGCCTAAGAGACTCCCTAACTGGCTTGCTGCAATGAGTATTCCAGAAGCGGTTAAAAAGCCAGAAATGACCGGATGACTTAAAAAATTACTTAAAAAGCCCATCCGTAGCGCGCCCATCGCGACTAATATAGCGCCAGAAAGTAATGAAAGTACCAAGGCTGCCTGTAAGTAGGCATCAGTGCCTGGCTGCGCTACGGAAGCGAGCGCTGCGCCAGTCATCAGCGCGATAATGGCAACGGGGCCTACGGCGAGCGTACGGCTTGTCCCCATTAGGGTGTATAGAAGCTGCGGCAGGATACTGGCATATAATCCGACAACGGCTGGCAGTCCCGCTAGTAATGCATAAGCAAGCGATTGCGGAATGACCATGATGGTCACAATGATCCCAGCAAGCACATCAGCACCCAGCAGGCGTCTATGATAGTGCGGCAGCCAAGTGAGAATAGGTAAATAACGCTTAAACATGGGCTCCGGGCCATCAGGCATCAATGGTTTTTAAGAACCGTTGGTTCTTTTATTAATCCTTATATTAACGCGTTATGCCAGTAATTACGGCTCGGCTTCTTAAATAAGCCACCTCTCTTCCCCCAAAGTGTTACTTATTTCATCAGCATAACCCGTTAAGCTCGTTAAGAAAATTGGGCGCCTCTTGGCGTTTTGCTTACCGCTGTCCACAAAAACGCCGACAAACGCAGCTCGATAACCTTAATTACAAAAGAGTCCCACTATGCGTCTACTTCGTGTGCTGACACCATTGATATTGCTCGGATTATCGGTTTGGTTGGTTGCCCAAGCGGGTACCTTTAAATACCTGGCACTTATTTGCGCCGCGTTAGCGGGGGCGGGGCTGGTCGCTAATGCACTGCTC
This sequence comes from Halomonas sp. 72, assembly GCF_052379785.1. Lineage (NCBI taxonomy): Bacteria > Pseudomonadati > Pseudomonadota > Gammaproteobacteria > Oceanospirillales > Halomonadaceae > Halomonas > Halomonas sp. 72. The sequence continues at coordinate 43,634 of NZ_JBQSYY010000017.1, forward strand.
AGTGTTTTTATGGCCGACCAGCAGCGTCTTGCCCAGCCTGTTCGTGGGCCAAAACCGCTCAAGGATTACGCGTCGCTTCGTGCGATGGCGTATCGCTTAATGAAACGGGCAAGCAAAACGGCCATTGCTTCGGCAGAGGTCTCTCACTATGCCGATCTTATGGACCAACGTCTTATCAGGCAGGAGGCGATGGCGCATGAAGCATCCTCAAGCATGAACGAAATCAATACCGCTATTTTGCAAGTAAGTACGAGCGCGACTCACGTGGCCACATTGGCAGAAAAGGCGCGCGATGCCAGCCATCAGAATCATGACGAGCTGACGGATATTGTCAGCGATATGAGCCATGTGGCCGAGCGCTCAGATCAGGCGTTAGAAATGTTGACTGCGCTTAATGACAAAATAGAGAGGGTGCGCAATGTCACCGAAATGATTGAAGGCATTGCCGAGCAAACCCATTTGTTATCACTTAATGCGTCGATTGAAGCGGCCCGGGCGGGTGAGCATGGCAGTGGGTTTGCCGTGGTGGCCGAAGAGGTACGGAGCTTGGCGCTTAAGACCTCAACCGCGACGCAGAACGTAGAAACGCTGGTTAAGGATATGCATCAAAGCGGCCAGGGAGTTGTCTCTACGATGGGCGCGATAATGGTGCGTATTCGAGAGCGCTCCGAAGGGCTGCAACAGGTAGGCAAGCGTCTGGCCACCATTACCCAAGAGTTTGATCAGGTTCAGCATGAGACCACAAGCGTCGCCACCGCCATGGAGAGCACCAAAACCCATAGTCAGACCGTTGCCGAGAGTCTACGTCAATTAGAGAGAGACGTAGATGAAGGTAATCACAATATGCATGATTTGGCTGCGCAGGCGCGTTCGTTAATGGAAGCGGCTGAAGGGGTGGATGGTGAGCTGGCTCAGCAGCGCCTTCAGGGGCGGCATCAACAGGTGTTTAAAGCGGCTCGCCAAACGGCTGACCGCATTGGCAAGCTATTGGAAAAGGCCATTTCCCGCGGAGAACTCGTAGAATCAGCCCTTTTTCAGCCAGATTATCAGGCACTTCCGGACACTCGGCCAACGCTCTATCGCACAGGGTTCGACAACTTTACCGATCAATATTTACCAAGCGTGCAAGAGCCTCTGCTGACGGAATATAGCTTGAGCTATGCGATTGCCTGTAATCGTGATGGCTATGTGCCTACTCACAATGAGGCGGTTAGCCGACAGCCTACGGGCGATATGGAGCATGATTTAAAGTACTGCCGCAGCAAGCGTATTTTTGATGACGCGACGGGAAGTCGGTGTGGTGCTCATCAACACCCATTATTGCTTCAAACCTATAAACGCGATACGGGCGAGATCATGCATGACCTATCGGTACCGATTTTTATCCATGGCAAACACTGGGGTGGTTTCCGGGTTGGCTATCAGCCAGAGGGGGTAGAAGAGGCGAGCTCTGCCCTGACATTATCGCATTCAGGGCAAGAAGCGTTAGCGGATAGCGGTCTAGTGCGGGCGTGATTGCCAGGATGACCAGGAATAGAGCGCAAGCCCAAACCAGATCATAATAAAAGTGGCAAGCTGTATGGTACCCAGCGGTTCACCAAAAATGGTTAAGGCGATCAAAAACTGAATTGTAGGGTTGATGTACATCAAAAAGCCCAACGTCGAGAGCCGTAAGCGTCGAGCCGCACCCGCGAAAGCCATCAGCGGTAAAGCGGTTATTACGCCGCTTACCGCCAGTAAAACACTCGTTGGTACATCAATCATGAAGTGTGAATTACCCTGCCAGCTAAGCCATGTCAGGGCGAGCAGTGCCAGTGGGAACAGCAGGAGGGTTTCTACAAACAGTCCCGATAAACCGTCCAGTGGCACCTGCTTTCGAAAAAGCCCGTAGCTACCAAAGCTGAGTGCTAGCATCAGGCTGATCCAGGGCAGTTCACCCAGCAGTGCAAATTGGATGGCAATGGCCACGCCTGCAAGGCCTAACGCCACTAGCTGAAGACGTGCCATCACTTCACGCAGCACCAGCACGCCCAGTGCCACGTTAACGAGTGGCGTTAAAAAATAGCCAAGGCTTGCTTGCAACACCTGATTACTTTCCACCGCGTAAATATAAAGCCCCCAATTGAAGCCGATTAACACGGCGCAAATCAGCACACGGCCTAAACGGCGAGGCTGGCTCAACGCCGTTATCACCGGGGACCAACGGCTTAACATCGTGATGAGTACCACAAGAAAAACACACGACCACACTATTCGGTGGATAAGAATTTCAAACGCTGGAATACCGTCAAACAGCGCGAAAAAAAGCGGGAAACACCCCCACATTATATAGGCTGCTAACCCAAATGTGACGCCTTTGATGGCCTGTGGATCACGCGCTGGAGGGGAAAGCATAGCAGCCTCATTATTTAAAAATGCTAATCTACCACATAATTGCGAAAACATACTGGCAAAGGAGACGTGACATGAGTCAGCTAAGAACGAGCCTGGTACAGTGCGATTTGCGCTGGGAAGACCCACAGGCCAACCATGATCATTTAGTCCGTTTGCTGGGCGATCTGGACAGCCGTGACACCGATCTCATCGTATTACCCGAGATGTTTGCAACGGGTTTTACCATGAACTCGCGCGAAATGGCCCAGCCCATGGCGCAAAGTCAAAGCGTCGCCTGGCTGCAAGCGCAAGCTAAAGCGCGTAACTGTGTTATCACCGGGAGTGTGGCCATCGTTGATGACGGCCAGTATTACAACCGTATGATATGGGCCACGCCCGAGGGTGATATCCGCCATTACGATAAACGCCACTTGTTTCGTATGGCGGGCGAGCATGAACGCTATGGTATGGGCAGCCAGCGTGAAATAGTCGAGCTCAAGGGGTTTAAGCTACTGTTAAGCGTTTGCTACGACCTGCGTTTTCCTGTTTGGTTGCGTCAACAGCCAGCAGCGCAAGAGCACTTCGAGTATGATGCGCTACTGTGTGTTGCCAACTGGCCAGCACCGCGTCGGCAGCCTTGGCGAACGCTGCTCCAGGCTCGGGCGGTGGAAAACCTTGCGTATGTCGTGGGGGTTAACCGCGTTGGTGAAGATGCCAAGGGCCTTGCTTACAGCGGCGACTCCATGCTGGTCGATTTCAAGGGCGAACCGCTCATCGACCACTCTGAAAATACGCCGTTTATTGAAACGGGGACGCTTGATAAAACGGAGTTAAATGCTTTTCGTGAAAAATTTCCTGCCTGGCAAGATGCCGACCATTTTTCGTTACTGCCAGGAGTGGGCCAATAATGCGCCTTGATCGATTTTTAAGTGAAACCACACCGCTAACGCGTAGTTTGGCAAAACGAGCGCTTAAAAATGGCGAAGTAACGCTTAATGGTGAGCCTATTAAGCAGTCGGCCACCCAGATTGATACCGAGCAGGATGAGGTGCAATTCAACGGCGAAACGCTTTCGCTGGTCGGGCTTCGCTATTTAATCATGCACAAGCCAACGGATGTTGAGTGCACTGCCAGGCGCGGGCTGTATCCACGGGTAATTGATTTGATTGATTTGCCCAAAGTAGAGCGTCTTCAACCAGTAGGGCGGCTGGATGTTGATACCACTGGCCTTTTACTGATGACTGATGATGGCCAGTGGTCTCATCGTGTTACTTCACCGCGCCATCGTTGCGCCAAGGTCTATATCGCCGACTTGGCTGAGCCTATGGAAGGCAACGATGCGGAGTGGGCAATCAATCAGGTAGCCCAGGGCATTCTGCTGGATGATGAAGAGACACCAACGCAGCCTGCGTTACTACGGTTTATAACGCCTCTACAAGCGGAACTTACCCTGACTGAAGGGCGCTATCACCAGGTTAAGCGTATGTTTGCCGCGCTGGGTAACCATGTTAATGCGCTGCACCGTCAATCTATTGGTGATGTTGTATTAACGGATGATTTGGGCCCCGGGGAGTGGCGCGAGTTAACGCAGGAAGAAATCGACAGCTTCTAAATTCAGCCGCTAAGCGCACTTGGCCAAACGGCAGTAGGTCAAGTGCGTATTCAATACTCGGCTTATACCGTTACCTTGCTTCTTTAAACAACGCCTCTGCTTACATTTTTCAAAGAAACGCTAGGCAGAAAAACGTGGCAAATGGGCGGCGGCAATCAGCGATTGAGTATATGCATGCTGAGGCGAGGACAGCACGTCAAGGCAGGGGCCCTGTTCGACCACTTCACCATCCTTTAGCACCATAATACGGTGCGCCATGGCACGTACTACGGCTAAGTCGTGGCTAATAAATAGATAGCTAAGCTGACGACGTTCCTGTAACTGACGAAGTAGCGTCACAAGCTGCTTTTGTACGGTACGGTCCAGCGCTGAGGTAGGCTCGTCCAACACTAGAAGTTCAGGCTCTAAAATAATGGCTCGGGCCACGGCTATTCGCTGGCGCTGTCCGCCGGAGAACTCATGGGGATAGCGTGCCGCACAGCCTTCAGGTAAACCCACCTCAAGCAGCGTTTGTTGCACACGGCGGGTAACTTCATCGAGTGAAAGCGCGGGATAGTGAAAACGTAGCCCCTCACTCACGATATCAAACACCGGCATACGCGGTGAAAGCGCACCGTATGGGTCCTGAAATACCATTTGTAATCGATGACGCTGGTGCCGTAGCGCATTGCCCGTAAGCTGGCTCAAGGTAGCATCACCTAAGATAACGTCTCCCTGACTTTGCACCAGGCGCATAATCGCGGATGCCAGCGTCGTTTTACCTGAGCCTGACTCGCCGACAATGCCCAACGTTTCACCGGGCGAAATACTCAAGTCGGTTGCTTTAAGCGCTTCAAAGGGGGGAGGCTGGCGTTTGAATAGCCCTGTTTTGGGTCGCTTAAAACTAACGCTTAGCTGGCGAGCGGTTAATAAGGGCGCCGTATTGGCAGGCGCTGCCGGGCGGCCTTCAGGCTCCGCTGCTAACAGTGCTTTGGTGTAATCACTTTGTGGGTTTTGAAAAACCTCTTCAACTGGCCCCATTTCCTGAATCTTACCGCGATACATCACACAAACCCGCTCGGCATAGCGGCTTACAAGATTCAAGTCGTGGCTGATAAACAACATGCCCATGCCATGCTGATCGCGAAGCTCTTTTAAAAGGCCGAGTATGTCTTGCTGGACGGTGACATCCAGCGCGGTCGTCGGCTCATCGGCGATTAGTAGTGTTGGGTTATTGGCAATGGCCATGGCAATCATGACGCGCTGACGCTGACCACCGGAGAGTTGATGAGGCCAGGCATCCAACAGCTCATCAACGCGGGGCAGTTTCACTTGTTCAAGCAGTTCTCTGGCCCGCGCTCGCGCCGCTTGCCCACTTAACCCTTGATGCAGGCGCAGGGTTTCCCCAATTTGCTTACTGATACGGTGTAAAGGGTTGAGTGATGTCATGGGTTCTTGAAATACAAACCCTACGCGGTTGCCACGCACGCTGTTCCAATCGCGCTTGCCAAGTTGATTGAGGTCAGTCTCCTCTAGCCAGCGCTCACCGCTTATCATGGCATTGCGGGGTAAAAGGTTAATAGCCCCTAGTGCTGAAACGGACTTGCCCGAGCCGGATTCACCCACAATCGCCAGCGTTTCGCCTGCATTGACCGTTAATGAAAGCGCATCTACCACTACATTATCATCAAAGGCAATCGTGAAATCCGTTAGCCGAAGTAGTGGTTTAGGCATGTTGGGTGTCCTGCGCAGGCGTTTGGCGCTGATTAATGTGGCGTGGGTCGAAGGCATCGCGCAGCCCTTCACCAATAAAGACAAGCAAGGAGAGCATCACGGCAAGCGTCATGAAGGCGGTAATACCCAGCCATGGCGCGTGCAGATTATTTTTACCCTGAGCGGCAAGCTCCCCCAGGGATGGGGAACCTGGCGGCAGGCCAAAGCCCAAAAAGTCGAGCGCTGTTAACGTACCAATCGCCCCGGTAAACAGAAAGGGGATAAACGTTAGGGTAGCCACCATGGCATTCGGCAGGACATGGCGCCACATAATCAGCCGAGACGGCAATCCCATGGCTTTTGCTGCGCGTACGTATTCCAAATTGCGTGCTCGTAAAAACTCGGCCCGCACAATATCGACCAGGCCTAGCCATGAAAACAGCAGCATAATGCCCAGCAGCCACCAAAAACCGGGTTGAACGAAGCTTGCTAAAATAATCAGCAAAAACAGCACCGGTAGCCCCGACCATATTTCAGTGACCCGTTGGCCTACAAGGTCCACCTTGCCGCCAAAATACCCCTGCACACCGCCCGCTAGAACGCCTAACGCCAGCGAGCCTGTCGTAAGCACTAACGCAAAAAAGACAGAGAGCCGAAAACCGTAGATCACGCGGGCCAGCACATCGCGCCCTTGGTCATCCGTGCCCAGCCAGTGGCGGCTATCCGGGGGGGCTGGTGAGGGTTGTTGCATCTGCATGTCCAGCGTTTGATAGGAGAACGGAATAAGCGGCCATATGGCCCAGCCGTTGTCGCTAATTTGCTGTTGAATAAACGGGTCCAAATAGTCAGTACGGGTGGGAAGAAAGCCCCCGAAATCTGTTTCCGGATAATCCACCAGTAAAGGTGTATACCACTGCCCGTCGTAGTTCAGAATAAGCGGCTTGTCATTGGCAATCAGCTCGGCAAACAGGCTGATAATGAACAGCACGCCAAACAACCAAAGCGATATCCGCGCGCGACGATTTGCTTTAAAGGCGGCTAAACGGCGCTGCGTAATGGGGGATAGCCGTGATGTAAAACCGCTCATTTTCACGACTCCCTCGTTGCAAAGTCGATGCGTGGATCCACCCACACGTAGGTCAAATCGGATATCAGCTTTAGCACAAGCCCGATGACCGTGTACAAAAACAGGGTGCCGAAGATGACCGGATAATCCCGCTGCATAACGGCTTCAAATCCTAGAAGGCCCAGCCCATCAAGCGAGAAAATCACCTCAATCAGCAGGGCGCCGGTAAAGAAAATCCCAATCATCGCGGCCGGCAATCCCGCAATAATGATGAGCATGGCGTTACGAAAAACATGACCGTACAAAATGCGCTGTTCGTTAGCACCTTTGGCGCGAGCGGTGAGCACGTACTGTTTATGAATTTCGTCTAAAAAGCTGTTCTTGGTCAGCATGGTAAGGGTGGCAAAGCTGCCGATAGCGGCCGCTGTGACGGGCAACGTGATATGCCAGAAGTAGTCTTTTACTTTGCCGCCTAGCGAAAGGTCCGCAAAATCTGGAGAGGTTAGCCCTCTGAGGGGAAACCAGTCCCAATAGGTGCCGCCCGCAAACAGCACAATCAACAGGATGGCGAATAGAAAGCCCGGTATCGCATAGCCGACAACCACCAGCCCTGAGGTCCACACATCAAAACGTGAGCCGTGGCGCAAGGCTTTACGAATACCTAGTGGAATGGAAATCACATAGACCAGCAGGGTGGTCCATAAGCCCAGAGAAATGGATACCGGCAGGCGCTCAATTATCAGTTCGATCACCGGGCGGTCGCGAAAAAAACTGGTCCCGAAGTCGAGCGTAAGATAATCGGTCATCATGCCGATAAAGCGTTCATGGGCTGGCTTGTCGAACCCAAACTGCTGTTCCAGCTGTTCGATAAAGCGGGGGTCAATACCCCGTGCGCCCCGCGAATCATCGCTTACTTGAACATCTGCTCCGCCCATGTCTAAACGTGTGCTGGCCATGGCGTTGGCGCCTTCAAAACGCGCTAGCATCTGATCAATGGGGCCGCCGGGCGCGGCTTGAACGATCATGAAGTTAAGCAGCATGATGCCGAGTAGCGTCGGTATCATCAGTAGCAGTCGGCGTAGGGTGTAACGTGCCACAGAGTGCACTCCAGTCGTTATTATTTAGCCCTTCAGCGACGCCGGTGACGGCGCTGTAATTCTGCTTCACGGTCGGTATCGACCCACCAGGCATCTAAATCCATTGCGTATTCCGGGAAAGGCTCTTGATAGCCGAACTTGTCCCATACTGCAATACGCGTTTCGCCGGAGTGATAGTGGGGGATGGTGTAAAAACCCCAGCGCAGCACCCGGTCGAGCGCGCGCGTCGCTGTATCCAGTTTCTCCCGGCTCTCTGCGCTAATAATGTCCTCGATTAATGCATCCACTGCCGGGTGAGCAAGCGCCATTCGGTTACGGCTTTGCGGCGCTTTGGCGGCCTCACTACTCCAGAAGTCGCGCTGTTCGTTACCGGGGTTATTGGATTGGGGGAAATGGCTGATCACAATATCGTAATCGTAACTACGCTGGCGATTAAGATATTGGTTAATGTCCACGATCCGCATGGTGGTCTGTACACCGAGACGCGCCATATTGCGCAGCATAGGCTGTACCACACGCTCAAGACTCGCATCGTAAAGCAGCACTTCTAACTGTAAGGGCTTGCCTGTTTCAGTATGAACCAGTACGCCGTCTTCCACCTGGTAGCCCGCTTCGTTCAGCAATTCGAGCGCCCGGCGTAAGCGTTCGCGCAGGTCCGTCGGCTGGTCGATAGGGAGTGCATCGGTAAATATTCGCTCAGAGCGATGAGAGGCTAAAAGCTCCTCTCGATAAGGCTCAAGCAGGGCGAGTTCTTCCTCTGACGGCAGGCCATCAGCTTGCATCTCTGAGTTCTGGAAATAACTTTCGGTACGCTGATAGGCGTTATAAAAAATATTGGTATTCAGCCAGGGAAAGTCGAACGCCAGGCTGAGCGCTTCGCGTACGCGCGGGTCCTGGAACTTCTCCTTACGAAGATTGAATACGAATGCCTGCATGAGCGAAGGATTTACATCAGGCACCGTGATGCGTTTCACCAACCCTTCGCGATACGCCGGGAAATCGTAGCCAATGGCCCAGGTCGCCGCACGGGCATCGGTCCTGAAGTCGGTTAAGCCCGCCTTGAATGCCTCCCAGGCAATATCCCTGTCTCGGTAATAGTCGTAAACCACACGATCAATATTGTAGCGGCCGACATTAACAGGCAGGTCTTTACCCCAGTAGTCGTCGTCCCGCTGATATACGATGCGCCGGCCTGGGTCGACGTCACTGATGCGATAAGGGCCGGAGCCTGGGTGTGCTGTCAGTGTCGGGGCGGCAAAGTCACGGGGTTCCCAGTAGTGGCGGGGGAGGATCGGTAACTGTGTGACGATTAATGGTAATTCACGAGACTCCGTACTGCTAAATTCGAAGCGAACCTGGTGTTCATTTAGCGCAATGGCGTTATCAACATCGGCATAGTAACTGGCGTAAAAAGGATTACCCTCTTCACGCAGCAGGTTAAAGGAGAACACCACATCGTACGCGGTTACCGGCTCGCCATCTTGAAAACGTGCTTCGGGGCGGAGGTCAAACTCAATCCACTCCCGGTCAGGGTCCAAGCGGACGCCTTCCGCCAGTAATCCATACACGCTGAAGGGTTCGACTGGATTGCTGGTCATTAACGTATCGTATATCTGGCCTACGCCGGTGGCCGGCGTGCCACGAATGATAAAGGGGTTGGTGGAATCAAAGCTGCTGCCCACGGCGGTGTGGGTGATGGTGCCGCCCTTGGGAGCCAGTGGATTAACATGAGGGAAATAGGCAAAGTCGGCAGGTAACTCAGGGCTATCGTAAAGTGACAGCCCATGCACCGTTTGAATCGATGTATTGTTGCTTGCGACGCTATCTGCAGGCGTTAGGCTATTGCCAGCCATGATCTGCGGTTGAGGTTCAGCCTCTGTCGGTTCTGCAAAGGCTGACATACTCATGATGAGGCAGCTAACGATTAGCAGCGTCTTTACAAACACACCACGTGGCATTGGTTACGTCCCATGTGAGCAGATCTTGTCAACTCATTGCCCTGAAAGTGTCAGGAGTTGGCCTGGTTGTAAAGCATTAGGTCGATCAAGCGCATTCCAGCGTATCAAGTCATTTTGGTTAACCTGGTAGCGGCTGGCAATGGCGGATAGATTGTCTCCACGTTCAACACGATGAACGTTGGGCGCTTGTGTCGAGGCAAGTTCGCTAGACGTGGTTTGCGAAAGCTGAGCTAATACCTGTGTATCGGCTTCCTCAGGTACTAAAAGCGTTTGTACATTGCGGGGGTCGATGCTGCCGTTAAGCAGCCCAGGGTTTAGCTCGGCTAGCGCTGATTGGCTGACATCTAAAAGCTGTGAGGCTTGAGCGATACTTAAGGGTTGCTCCAGTTTTACTTTGGCAAAGGCTGGGTCCATGTGAATGTCTGGCAGGCTAATATCAAAGCGTTCCGGATCATTAATGATGGTCGCGATCGCTTTTAGTTTGGGAATGTACTGCATGGTTTCATGCGGTAACGATAGATCCCAATAGTCACCCGCCAGCCCCTGATTTTGTGCCTTGCGTAGAGCGCGATTAACGGTGCCCGCTCCGGCGTTGTAAGCCGCCAACGAAAGCATGATGCCGCCCTCGTACCACTGATCCGCCTGCATCTCAAGGTAATCAAGCGCCGCTGCGGTGGAAGTGAGTACGTCCAGGCGCCCGTCATAATTGCCGTTACGAACCAGACCCAACGCATCACCTGTGTTGGGCATGAACTGCCAGAGCCCCGCTGCGCCACGATGGCTGCGCGCACTGGGGTCGAAGGAGCTTTCGACAAACGGAATCAAGGCGATTTCGCCGGGTAGGCCGCGATCACTCACTTGTTGAGTGATCCAGGCAAGCCAGGGCGTGGCGCGCTCAGTAATTGTGGCTATGTTTTCGGGGCTGGCGCGATAATATTCGATCCACTCATCCACGCGGGCCTGAGCGCTGGGGGGCAGTGTTAGCTCCTGCCACTGAAACGTTTGACGCAGCGCTGTCCAGGCATCCTGATGCTGAAGCTCTAGGTCTTCCCAAAAACTGGTGTGGAAAGAAGTCGAAGCCGCCTGCGTTGAAGGCGTGTGCTCTGTGTAGGAAGTAGCACTATTAGAAGGGCTATATGAGAGTGCTGAGGCTTGTGAGTTAGCGGCAGCGGCCAATAACAAGCCCATAATTACCGTACTGCCAGCGCTTAATACCAAGCGCTGTCGCATCGTTCGATAGGTCATAGTTTAATTCATTTGGTTTCTGGAGCGTTCTTAAAATCGGTTCTTCCACTCACGTAGAGTGGCGAACGTCGCGAGGTCGTTGTCATTAGCTCCCTGTTCTCCTGCCGCTTGGCGTACGCTTTGCGTACCGACGCGCAGGTAGGGATTAATTTTCAGCTCGCGTCCTATTGTGCTGGGTAAGGTGGGGCGATTTAATGCCCGAGCCTTTTCACACTCACTTAAGGCATAAGTCACATCGTCATTCTCTGGGTCAGCTGCGTGGGCAAATACAAGATTCGCCTGTGTGTATTCATGAGCAGCAAAGACCAGTGTATCGGCAGGTAGTTCCGCGAGTTTGTTCAATGACGTGTGCATTTGTTCGGGTGTGCCTTCAAATAAACGGCCACAGCCTGCACAAAACAGCGTATCTCCACAAAACAGTAGTGCCGGAATACCCGGCGTATAAAAGCTAATGTGATCAAGCGTGTGCCCGGGGGTTGCCATGACATCAAATTGGCGTCCCATCACACGCACGGTGTCGCCGTCACCGACATGCTGATTAATACCCTGAATATCCGGATTCGCTGGACCAATGACATGGGGAGAGTAGCGCTTGATGAGCGTTGCCAAGCCTCCCGTATGATCATGGTGATGATGGGTAATCAGAATGGTGTCCAGCGTCAGCGACTCACGCTCTAACAGCTTGATGACAGGATCGGCCTCACCAGGGTCCACCACGCAAACGCTTTGACTGGTATCTTGTCTCAATAGCCAAATATAGTTGTCGCTAAGGGCGGGAATCGGTGTCACGCTCATCATGGGCGAGATCCTTTTAAGGGTTGCAAACCTGCTGTCATTACGCTGATAAGTACGTTGAAAAGACACATAGAAAGCGTTAAAAAGCCGTTACTTTGGAGGGAAGCGCTGTCCATGTCAAATTCGACAACGGCCGATAAGGCGATGACCAGCCGCTTGGTAAATAGCCAAGCCTACTGGAAAACGGATACTGGTCGATCACTGTGGGACGTGCAACGTGCTTGCCTAGGGCCCGTGGTTGAAAGCCGGGCGGGCAGGCATAGCCTGGAGATAAGCATGGGGCCTTCTTTGATGACCATGTCGTCGATACCGCACGCGGTCCGCTGGGTTCCAACGCTTGAGTTCGCCACCAGCCCATCAACGCTGGTTTGCCCACCTGACCGTTTGGCGTTGCCTGATCGTTGTATGGATGTAGTTATCATCCACCACTGGCTAGAGCAATTGGAAAACCCTCACCACACCCTACAAGAAGCGGCACGAGTGACGGCGGACAACGGAATGCTGGTGCTCTTTGGTTTTAATCCTCTGAGCGTTAAAGGCCTGGCACATCAGTGGCGTAAACGCCGGCCCGAATTCCCTTGGAACGGGCAGTGGCACAAGCTTGGGCGACTGCGTGACTGGCTAGCATTTGTCGATTTTGAGGTCGAACGCGTAGACTATTGCTGTTTTAGAGGCTTGCTGAATGCGTCTTGCCCCGAAGGGCGAGAGGCGCTGGGGCGTCGGCATAATTTGCCTTGGGGGGAAAGTTACATGATCCAGGCACATCGCCGCCAGCAGTCGGCTTACGTCAAACGCATTAAGTTTGCGCTACAACGCCCTGTTTCCTCTTCATCGCTCGGTGCTACACGCAGAGGTAAACCGGCGCATAACCAGTCTCATCAGGATACGTAGCGCCAATACCTGTTAATAAAGGATGGAAAGATTGAGTAATCAAGCGGCCGAGCAGCTACCGCAGGTCACGGTATATACCGATGGTGCATGTCGGGGAAATCCTGGCCCTGGCGGTTGGGGGGTGGTGCTGTCTAGCGGCGAGCATGAAAAGACCTTAAAAGGTTATGAAGCTGACACCACTAATAACCGGATGGAATTAATGGCTGCCATTATGGCGCTGCGCACGCTCAATAAGCCGTGTGAGATCGCGCTATGGACCGACTCTCAGTATGTTCGCCAAGGCATTACTCAGTGGATTCACAACTGGGTTAAACGCGGCTGGAAAACCGCCGCCAAGCAGCCAGTCAAGAACGCCGAGCTGTGGAAAGCGCTGCACGAAGAGACCCATCGACACAAGGTAGAGTGGCACTGGGTAAAAGGGCATAGCGGGCATCCAGGTAATGAGCGCGCTGATGCGCTCGCCAATGAAGCCATTGATGAGCACCAGCAGAGGAGAGCGTGATGCGCCAAATTATCATGGATACCGAAACGACCGGTATCGACCCCAAGGATGGCCATCGCATTGTAGAGATTGGCGCCGTTGAAATGGTGAATCGCCGTTTTACTGGGCGTACCTATCATCAATATATCAACCCTGAGCGGCATATCGACGCAGAAGTCGTGGCAATTCACGGCATTGACGATGAAAAGGTCGCAAACGAGCCAGTGTTTGCTCAAATAGCGGACGAGTTCTGGGCTTTTATCGAAGGCGCAGAGCTGGTTATTCATAATGCCCCCTTCGATGTGGGTTTTATGGATCATGAATTTGGCCGGTTAAATAAGCAGCGCAGTGGAGCGCCATTAGGTCCGGTGCGTGAGCACTGCCGCGTTCTGGATACGCTCACAATGGCCCGGGAGCTGCATCCAGGTCAGCGTAATAGCCTGGATGCCCTGTGTAAGCGTTATGACATTGATAACGGCCACCGTGTGCTCCACGGGGCGTTGCTCGACTCCGAGATTCTGGCCGACGTTTATCTGGCCATGACGGGAGGGCAAACGGCATTGACGCTGGATGCTGCCACGTCTTCAGAAGAGCAGCAGGCCGATTCGTCAAATGAAGGCCTATCGGTTCAGCGGCTAACGCTTACACCCGGTCAGTTGCGTGTCATCCGTCCAAGCGCACAAGAGCACGCCGCTCATCAGGCAAAATGCCAGGCACATAAGCTGAATTGGTTTGAGGAACGTGATCACAATGCTTAGGCGTGAGATTCCCCACCATGTACGTGAAGGGCGCGTTGTTCGTCTATCGCGCAGCCAACTGGCGCCAGCCCCTCTATCGGGCGACCAGGAGCTGACGCCGCTTCAGCCTTATCAACCTTGGACTGAACAAATGCAGCCGTTGTGTTACTGGAATGACGAGCCAGTAGCGCTATGGGTTGATAAAGAGCCGGGTGATGACTGGATTGATGGGCGCCAATGGATGGCGGATCTTCCCAGCGGGTGGTTTAGCTTGATTTCTACCGCGCTTCAGGTTGGCGCATGGCTTGAGAATCACCGTTTTTGCGGACGTTGTGGCGCTGCGGCCACGAGGCTTGAAGCTGAATTCGCCATGCACTGTAATGCGTGTGGGCATCGCAACTACCCACGTATTTCACCGTGTATTATCACTCTGGTCACCAGCGGTGAAGCGATGCTGTTAGCACGAAGCCCACGTTTCCCGCCAGGACGTTACTCGACCCTGGCAGGCTTTATTGAACCGGGTGAGTCAGCCGAAGAGGCTGTCCATCGTGAAGTGTTCGAGGAAGTGGGTGTACATGTTGATAAGCTGCGCTACCACCAAAGTCAGGCATGGCCATTCCCCCATTCACTGATGTTTGGTTTTTTTGCTGAAGCGACCACGCGGCGTATTAATATCGATGGGGTAGAGATTAGCGATGCGGCCTGGTTTTCGCCGCGGCAACTACCTTCGTTGCCGCCGCCGTACTCCATTTCACGTGAACTGATTGAAACGCATTTGGCTAAATGGCGTGAGTAAGCCACTAACACCCTGGCTTAAAAAGTTCACGGCGAGCGTTTAGTTGGGAAACAGGCTGGTGAGTTTGGTGGCCAGCATTACGTTGCCGGTTGCTTTTAACTTGCCAGTCATAAAGGCGGTCATGCCATTGATATCACCTGTCATAATACCCTTGAGGGTATCTGTGCCCATGCTCAAGCTGACCGAAGGATCATCATGTTCGCCTTCCTGAACATCCAGAGCGCGATCCTTGATAACAAGGTAGTGATCACCCGCATCTTCAAAGTGAAATTGAAATACTTCGTCCATACCCTCAGCCGCATCCGGATTAAAGCGTGCTTTCAACTTATCAAGCGTGCTGTTTGACATAACTATCTCTCCAAAGGCGGTAAAATATATAAATGGGTCATCAATGACCCGATGAATGTGAATGAGAGTATTTTAAACAATCGTTTAGTTCAAGCCGTGCGAACGGATATTGAACGATAGTGCTAAACCTTGGCAGGAGCGTATACGTGAGTGAATGGATAGCAGGAATGGGCACCTTTCTGGTGCAAGCGACGATGGTTGTTGGATTGCTGGGAGGCGTCGCCTTGCTGATCTTGCGCAGCAAAGCAACTCAAGAAAGTGATCTTCGGTTGCATATTGAGCCACTCAATGAGCAGCGTCAGTCGCGTAATCGCCGTCTTCGCATGGCTGCCACTGAGCAGGGCGCGCGTAAAAAGCTGCTTAAGGGGTTTCGCCAGGAAGACAAGAGTCGTCAAAAAACAGCGAAAAGCAAAGAGGCTACTCGATCAAAGAACAGAGTATGGGTGCTGGATTTTCACGGTGATATCAAAGCTTCTCAAACGGAGCTTTTCGCTCAGGAAGTATCGGCCATTATTGATGTCGCTGAGCCCAATGACGAAGTAGTGGTACGTTTGGAGTCTGCTGGGGGGCTTGTGCATGCCTATGGATTGGCTGCCGCACAACTGGATAGGCTGCAAAGCGCGGGCCTTACTACCACCGTGTGTGTCGATAAGGTGGCGGCCAGCGGCGGATATATGATGGCCTGTACGGCTCAGCATATTAAAGCTGCGCCGTTTGCGGTAATTGGCTCAATTGGTGTGGTCGCTCAGGTGCCGAACATTCACCGCCTTCTTAAACGTCATGATATTGACGTTGAGCTACTTACGGCGGGTAAGTACAAGCGCACGCTAACGGTGATTGGTGAGAATACCCAGGAAGGCCGTGAAAAATTTGTAGAAAACCTGGAAAATACTCATCGCCTGTTTAAGGACTACGTGAGTAGCCACCGCCCTGAAATGGATATCGATACTCTGGCAACAGGGGAAATTTGGTACGGCAGCGAAGCCGTTGCCAATCAGTTGATCGATAGTCTGGGCACCAGTGAGGCGTATCTGGTTGAACGAATGGCCGACGCCAATGTATACCATGTGCGCCTTGAAGCGCCGAAAACTATCAGCCGCAAAATAGGCTTGGCGGTCTCTGCGGGTGTAGAAAACGCCGCGCTAAAGGCTCTCAGCATGCTGGAGGCCTCCGGCTGGCAGCGTCGGTAGTCCCTAAAAACAGTGCGTTTTTTACGTTGTATAGTGCTGCGCCAGGGTGTCTAAAATTGCCTTGGCGCTGTCGCTACGCAAGGAGTAATAAATGGTTTGTGACTCACGTCGTGTATTGACCAGCTCATCCCTGCGTAAAATAGCCAGATGTTGCGAAAGCGCCGATTGGCTCAGTGAAAGCTGCTGATTAATTTGCGTGACCGAAAGCTCCTCCTCGGCCAGTAAGCAGAGTATTTGTAGGCGTTTTTCATTCGCCAAGGCTTTTAATAAATTCGTAGCGGATACAAGGTTTTGGCAGTTATTTTCGAGCAGACATGCAGCGGCGCTTGAGGACGCAGACATCATAATCTCCTTGCCTACACTGGACGGGAAGCGGTTATTTTTAGTGTTTATACATGCATTTTTATCAATTGTTATGCCATCGCCGCAGTGCAACGATGATTAATTTAATAATCGGTAATTTAGTGAGTTTTGTCCAAATCTTCATTTAACGGTTAATCAATGATAACGCTGGCTCTTTAACGTCTTCCCTGGCCCATTGTCCGTCTTTAGCCGATAGTATGAGGGTGAGTACGGCAATTACTTTATAGAGTAGAAGCTATTCAATGCTACTTCGATAATACAATAAAGACAGGGTCATTATGAGCCGCTACCAAGAATCCTACCTGCAAGCGAACAGTCAGCCCGAACACTTCTGGGCTGAGCAGGCCAAACGCCTGCCCTGGTTTACGCCACCTACACGGATTCTTACCTATGATGACCAGCAGCATGCTCGCTGGTTTAGCGATGGTGAGATCAACATCTGCTATGCCGCGCTCGACCACCATGTTGAGCAGGGCCGAGCGGAACAGCCAGCTATTTACTGGGATTCACCTGTAACGCATGCCAAGGCAACGCTAACCTACCGGCAACTGCGTGATCAGGTAGCCTACTTTGCCGGTGCGCTTTCCGAACTTGGCGTAAAAAAAGGGGATCGCGTGGTGATTTATATGCCCATGATTCCTGAAGCCTTGGTCGCGATGTACGCCTGTGCGCGGCTTGGGGCCGTCCATTCCGTCGTTTTTGGCGGTTTTGCGCCTCACGAGCTTGCGGCAAGAATCGAGGATGCTGAACCCAGCGTGGTGGTTGCTGCCTCCTGTGGTGTTGAGGTGGATAAGGTCATTCCCTATAAGCCAATCATTGACCAGGCGCTGGCATTAAGTACTCACCAGCCGAATGCCTGTGTGATTTATCAGCGTGACATAGCACCGGCTACCTTGGGCGATCGTGATTATAACTGGAAGGATTTAGTGGCCAGCGCCGCCTTTGCTGAATGTGTTCCCGTAAAAGGGACCGATCCCCTGTATATCTTGTACACCTCAGGCACGACGGGAAAACCCAAAGGTGTGGTACGAGATACTGGCGGTTATGCGGTGGCGCTTGAGTACTCGATGGAGGCAATTTACGCCCTGGAGCCAGGCGACGTATTTTTTACTGCCTCAGATGTGGGGTGGGTGGTGGGCCACTCCTATATCGTTTACGCCCCGCTACTGCGAGGCTGTACCAGCGTTGTTTATGAAGGCAAACCGGTCAATACACCCGATGCGGGTAGCTTCTGGCGCATTATTGAGGAATACAACGTCAAAAGCTTCTTTACCGCGCCCACGGCTTTTCGGGCAATTAAAAAAGCGGATCCGGATGCCGCGCTGTTTTCCCGGTACGATATCAGTAGCTTGAAGCATGTATTTGTAGCGGGTGAACGACTTGACCCGCCTACATTTCATTGGCTGGATGATCTATTGGATGTGCCGGTGATTGATCACTGGTGGCAAACCGAGACAGGCTGGCCGATTGCTGCTAACCAACCAGGCCTGGCAACCATGCCTATTAAAGCGGGGTCGGCGACCTTGCCGGTGCCTGGATTTAATGTACAGGTGTTATGCCGCGACGGCGAACCCGCAGCACCCATGGAGCAAGGGAGTGTGGTTATCAAGCAACCGATGCCGCCTGGGTGCCTGATGGGCATTTGGCATGACCCCCAGCGTTTTCATAGCGCTTATATGGCGGCGTTTCCGGGTTACTACTTAACCGGTGACGGCGGCTACCTCGATGAAGAGGGTTATCTGTTCATTATGGGGCGCACCGATGACGTGATCAATGTGGCAGGGCATCGGCTCTCCACCGGAGAAATGGAGGAGGTGGTGGGAGCGCATCCTGCGGTGGCCGAATGTGCGGTGATTGGCATCCACGATATGCTGAAAGGGCAAATCCCCCTTGGCTTGGTGATTCCCAAGGATGGATTTAACGGCGATGAAATGGCGCTTGAAAATGAGCTGATCGCGCGTGTCCGTGAGTATATTGGTCCTATCGCATGTTTTAAGCAGGTGCTGGTGGTCAACCGTTTACCGAAAACCCGCTCTGGAAAAATATTGCGAAAGCTATTGCGCACGATTGCAGATGGGAAGGCGTTTGGGGTCCCTTCCACCATTGATGACCCGGCAAGCCTGGAGGATGTGCGTATTGCCATGTGTGAACGCGCTATCGGCGATGCCGATAAAGCAACGCCGCGTGATTGAGTCAATTAAGTGCTGATAGGCAGGGTGGCGACTTTTAATGCAGTTAAGAACGCGTATAATGCGCGGCCAGCAGCGCTATGCGCTTTCTTATGAGGGTTCCCTAACCCCTCTTGGCTTGTAAAAAAAGGTCATTTTGCATGTTTGCACTAAGTGATACGCAGTACCGCCGTTGCCTCGTGGTAATGGTCGCCTTCCATATCGGCATTATTGCTGCCAGTAACTACCTTGTTCAGCTGCCGTTTACGCTCTTTGGGTTCCATACCACCTGGGGAGCGTTTAGTTTTCCGTTTATCTTTCTGGCCACTGACTTAACGGTCCGCCTTTTCGGCAAAAATGCTGCACGCGCCATTATCTTGCGCGTGATGTTGCCCGCTCTGGTCGTGTCGTATGTTGTGTCGGTAGTATTTCCGCGGGGCAGTTTTGCCGGGTTTGAAGCACTTGGTGAGTGGAATGTGTTTGTGGCGCGCATTGCGCTGGCAAGCTTTCTTGCGTATGTCATAGGGCAGTTACTGGACGTGCAGGTATTTGATCGCTTGCGCCAATTGGCCTGGTGGGTAGCGCCGGTATGCTCGACGGTGCTTGGCAATCTTGCTGACACTTATGCGTTCTTCTCCACCGCATTCTATAACAGCCCTGACGCCTTTATGGCCGCAAACTGGCTAGAAATTGCTGCGGTGGACTATGCCATAAAGCTCGCCATCAGCCTGCTGTTCTTTTTACCCTTGTACGGCTTGCTGCTTGCCTGGTTGACGCGCCGCTTGGTGGTTTGGACGGGGCATACCGACCTCTCTCCACGTACGGTTTAATAATGTACGGCTAATCGTTGTTGCTTAACAATGACGGCCTTGTTGACAATCACCTGATTAATCAACGCTTAGGGAGTTTACATGACTGATGCTGCCACGGTGGATCTTCACTATCTGGAAATGGAGAGTGAAGGAACTCCCGATGCGACACCGCTTGTGGTGATTCATGGCTTAATGGGTAGTGCCGACAACTGGCGCTCCCATTTGAAAGTCTGGCAGCGTTCGCGCCGCGTCATTGCCGTGGATTTACGTAACCATGGTCGTTCACCGCATAGCGATGATATGCGTTATGCCACAATGGCCCAGGACGTAATTGCACTGCTCGATAGTCTCTCTATTACTCAGGCGCATGTGCTTGGCCACTCCATGGGCGGTAAAGTTGCTATCAGCCTTGCAAGGATGGCGCCCCAGCGCGTAGTGACGTTGACAATAGGCGATATCGCCCCGGTCGTTTATCAGCATGGCCATGATGATATTTTTGCGGCCCTTAAGCGTGTTAGAGAAGGCCGGCCAAAAAATCGTCGTGAAGCCGATGAGCTGCTGGCTGAACACGTTGATTCGCGATCTACACGGCTATTTCTGGCGACCAACTTAGCGCGTACCGAAGAAGGCGAGTTGGGGCTGCGTATAGGCCTGGATGAGATTCAGCGAGGGTATGACGATATTATTGACTTGCCTGCGGGAGAAGCCCCTTACGAAGGCCCGACGTTCGTGCTTCGCGGCGCCCAGTCGCACTATGTGACGGACGATATGCTGCCTGCCTTGCGTGAGATGATGCCCCAGGCGCGCGTAGTAACGCTTAAAAACGCAGGTCACTGGCTTCACGCAGAGCAGCCTGAGGCGTTTCAGCAAGCCGTTGAGGCCTTTTTGGAACACCATGAGCGCTAGGCTGCTTGAAAACAGTGCCTGCACTTAACAGGTCTTAATGATAAGCCCCCGCTACGAGTTTCTCCTGAACAATCAGCGCTCCCGGATTAAAGAGTGTAAGGGTCAATGGCCAAACGTGATGTGGGCAGTTCAGCGTCTATTAGTCCTTGCTGTAAAAGATACGTTTCAAACGTTGCATAGCGGCGTGCGTTCAAGGTAGCAGGGCTTAATGCGATCCGGCGCAGAATATCCGGCCAAGCGTTGGCATTGGTTGCGTTATCAAGAATGGGGTGAGCACCAATCAGCGTTTCCCAAGCGGACTCTGGATTTTCCACCATCCAGTTGCTGGCTTCTTCTAAAGCCACCAAAAAACGCGACCACGTATCGGCTTTTTTGACTAATGAGTTGCTATTGGCCACTACAATTAGTCCATCATGGTGAGGAATGCCCAGCTCGCTATAGCGCACGGTATGCGTAGCAATGCCGTTTGAGGCTAATTGCTCGGGCAGAAAATGATAAAAGCCGTCAGCAATGGCATCTACGCTCTCTTCAGTAAACGCATTGACCACATTAAAATGAACGCTTTGAGGCGCTAAAAATGTATCGGTTTGGCGTACGGAGCGCGGCACGAGCTTGGGAACCAGCAAGTTGGCACCTTCTCGGGTGTTGTAGCCATAATGAAGCCCGGCCAGGTGCGTCGCATTTTCCGGTTGAGCGTCGCCAGTGACAATGACGGCGTTAAGAGGCGTTTCAATCAGTGTCGCAATGCGTGTGATGGGAACATCTTCGTGGGCAAGTAGATGAAGCAATGGCTGGCGCGTTAACGCTAAATCTACTTCTCCCGCCGTCAGCAGTTTTATGGCGATCGCAGGGTCCGCCGGTGTTTGAAGCTCCACTTCCAGCCCCTGGGCGCTAAATAGGTCTCTCGTTTGCGCAATGACCAAGGCCGCATGCTGAGGACTAAGATACCAGTCCAGCATTAAACGCACGCTTTTCAATGGCGGCGGCTCAAGCGGAGCCGGAGGTGCCAGTGCCGTAGTGGGGACTTCATCAACAACATCACTGTCAACGGATGGCCAAAGCATGTCAGGAATCATAATGTCACTTTCAAGAGAAAGCGGTGTCTGATCCTCCTTCGGCGTGTCTTGTTCTGCATAAGCTAATGGATATGCGAAAAATAAACAAAAAATCACCATCAAAAAACGTAAGTGCCTATAACCAGAAAGGCAGCATGACATAATCATAACTCCTGATATCGAGATGGCGGAGTTTATCCCTGACAAACGGTGCGTGACTAGCCTTGAACGTGTTGGTCTGCTGAGTTCGCACAGTAAATTTACCGGTAGCATGCAATAATAGTGTGGCATTGATGTAGAGACGGAGAGACATGGACGGAATTTACACCTTCTTTTTAATTGGTGGTTCTCTAATGGCACTGAGCATTTTGGCGAGCCGACTCTCGTCAATGGTTGGTGTGCCACTTCTGCTCATCTTCCTGGGGCTAGGTATGCTGGCAGGGGAGGAAGGCGTTCTTGGCGTTGCCTTTGACGACTACTCAATGGCGTTCACAATTGGCCACCTCGCGCTTGCCATGATTCTGCTTGATGGCGGTTTACGTACGCGCCTTAAAACGTTCCGGGTAGGTTTTAAGCCGGCACTTTCGCTGGCGACTTTCGGGGTTTTTATCACCAGTGCGGTCGTGGGCATGATCGCTATGTGGGTGTTTGATTTAACGCTGGTGCAAGGGTTATTGGTGGGCGCTATTGTGGGTTCCACCGATGCTGCCGCCGTTTTCTCAATGCTTAGTGGTCGTGGCGTGAACCTCAACGAGCGGGTAGGGGCAACGCTTGAGATCGAATCGGGTACCAACGACCCGATGGCGATTTTTCTGACCTTAATGCTGGTAGAGCTTTTGGTCGGTGATATGGGCGGGGTATTTGAAACCCTGACCTTCTTTGTTTCTCAATTTGGTATTGGCTTGATTGTCGGCATTGGCGGTGGCTGGCTAAGCGCCAAGCTGCTCCGCTGGCTGGATTTAGCGCCTGGCCTTTATGCCATGCTGGCATTGGCGCTGGGCTTTAGCGTTTTCGGGCTTACCAGCGTGCTGGGAGGCAGTGGTTTTCTGGCGATTTACCTGGCAGGCCTGATGATCGGCAATCAGCCTGGCCGACACCTCAACTTTATTCTTCCCGTACACGATGGCCTGGCGTGGTTAAGCCAGATTGGCCTTTTCCTGGTGCTCGGGCTTCTGGTAACACCCAGCCAGCTGTGGGATGTTGCATTACCCGCAAGCCTGGTTGCGCTGGCGCTTATCTTTATTGCGCGCCCTTTGGCGGTATTAATTACCATTAAGCCATTTTTTAAATTTCGCTGGCGTGAAACCTTTTTTATCGCTTGGGTAGGCTTAAGGGGAGCAGTGCCCATTGTGCTGGCCATTTTCCCCGTCATTGGTGGGGTAGAAAATGCGTCACTTTACTTTAACGTCGCCTTTGCGGTTGTGTTGTTGTCTCTATTGATACAAGGCGGCTCGCTCACGTTGGCAGCCCGATTATTAAAAGTGGAGGTGCCAGTAGGCACAACGCCTAACCGCCGTGGGCCGCTGGGGATCTTGCCAGATAACGATTTTGAGATGTTTGTTTACGTGGTCGAAAACCAGGACCTTGAAGATGTGCCCATCCGGCTGCTGCGCTTCCCATCGGGTGCGTTGATTTCAGCGCTGTTTCGTAATCACACCATGCTGCATCCCAAGGGCAGTACTCGATTGAAATTAGACGATGTCATCTGTGTGATAGGACGTACAGAAGATCTTTCTGCGCTAAACCGCTTATTCAATGGCGACGCTGGCCTCAAGCATGAGCGTGCGTTCTTCGGTACCTTCACGCTAGAGGGCGACGCACTTATGCAGGACGTTGCTCAAGCATATGGCTTAACGCTAAGCCCGGGGGAGCATAGTATGACCCTCGCCGAGTTCGTCGCTCTGCGCGTGGGCGGGCATCCTGTCGTGGGTGATGATGTGGATTGGCATGGTATTCACTGGGTCGTCAGCGAAATGGAAAAAGGCACGATTACCCGTGTAGGCCTGCGATTGTATTAATTGGGCTAGAAGGTGTTGACTTCCAAGGGAATACTGCTATTATACGCACCCATAAGCCGGAGGGATGGCAGAGCGGTTGAATGCACCGGTCTTGAAAACCGGCATAGGTTAATAGCCTATCCAGGGTTCGAATCCCTGTCCCTCCGCCACTTATCTCGAAAAGCCCCTGATTCTTCAGGGGCTTTTTCCGATTCTAAGCTCTGCATTTCTGTCCCAATACCTCCTCTATAGAATGCGCCGGTCTTTCATTGTGTCCAGAATGTGTCTGAGAATGTGCAAGCGCGGTGGCTTTGGCGCATTCTTGTAGCATGATTGGCACAGTTTTTACTCTCTTACCCACCTGGGCCTCAGCCACCAAG
Source organism: Halomonas sp. 72 (assembly GCF_052379785.1). Lineage (NCBI taxonomy): Bacteria > Pseudomonadati > Pseudomonadota > Gammaproteobacteria > Oceanospirillales > Halomonadaceae > Halomonas > Halomonas sp. 72. The sequence goes on from NZ_JBQSYY010000017.1 coordinate 67,596, forward strand.
CCGCTTTCAGCAGACTAGCGGGTTACTGCATAAACCAGCCGTGGCTTACTACCAACGACTGACCGGTCATCACATTGCTCTCGGCACCCGCAAAGAACAGTACGGCATCGGTCACATCGTCAGTGGTAGTGAATTGCCCGTCCACCGTGTCTTTAAGCATGACGTTCTTGATCACTTCCTCTTCAGTGATACCCAGCTCTTTTGCTTGCTCAGGGATCTGTTTGTCTACCAAGGGTGTGCGCACAAAACCTGGACATACCACGTTGGACGTCACGTTGTACTCTGCTCCTTCCTTGGCCAGCACCTTGCTAAGGCCGATCATGCCATGCTTGGCGGTGACATAGGGCGCCTTGAGCTTAGAGGCCTCTTTGGAGTGGACCGAGCCCATATAAATTACACGGCCATAATTGGCGGCGTACATGTGTTTTAAGCAGGCTCGCGTAGTAAGGAATGCGCCGTCAAGATGGATGGACAGCAGCTTTTTCCAGTCCTCAAACGGAAAGTCGACCAGCGGATGTACGGTCTGGATACCTGCGTTACTGACCAGGACGTCAATCTTGCCGTACTTGGCAATGACCTCATTCACCGCCTTTTCGACTTGCGCTGCGTCGGTGACGTTCATTGCCACCGCAAACGCATCGGCGCCCGAGGCCTTGATCTCTTCGACAGTGGCCTTGGCGGCATCCAGGTTGAGATCAGCAATGATAGGAGTACCACCCTCGGCAGCAAAACGAATGGCAATTTCCTTGCCGATGCCGCTGGCAGACCCCGTAATAAGACCAATTCTGTTGTCAAAACGCGCCATGGTATACTCCTTTTAAGTGTTGGAAGTGCCATCAAGATAATCAAAAACAACCTGACCCAAGCCAAGGGCCAGGTTGGCAATGCAGTGAGTGGCTGAAACCACGCCAAGAACCGGCAGATAAGCAGCATATAATGCTCGCTGATCACTGTGGTAGAAACACTCCATCATCGCAAATTACTAAAGGCCGCTACTTAAAACGGCTTTCAGAAGAGGGGATATATGATTTGCTTAATCTCCCGCCTCTTTTGTAAACGTTTTGACACGTCTTTCTGTCCACCACATCCAGATAATCGAAATAAGTGTTACCGCGAAGCACAGCATCCATACGGTGGTGGCGATGCCTGTCAGGTCGACGAGGGCGCCAAACATGATAGGCAGTAGAAAACCTCCCAGGCCGCCTGCAAGGCCGACAATGCCGGACACCAAACCAAGGTTTTCCTGGTAGTCATTGGCAAGATACTTAAAGACGGAGGCTTTACCAATTCCCCACGCAATGCCCACTACAAATAGCGCGGTAGTGAAAAGCCACACGGGAATGCCAAACCCAAACTCCACGCGAGCCCCATTGGCAGCGCCCTGAACGCTATAGTAGGTCTCTGGATAGGACATGATAAAGAGCGCAATTAAACTCGCCCATAAGCATGTCCAGGTTACGGTGTGGGCGCCGAAACGGTCCGATAACCAACCGCCGAATGCGCGAATAATGCCGGAAGGCAAGACGAAAATAGTGGCAATCACGGCAGCTAATTGAATGCCAAAGCCATATTCATTCATGTAGTAACGGGTAAGCCATAGTGAGACGCCGACATAGCCGCCGAACACTACCGAGTAGTATTGGCAATACTTCCAGACTTTTGGGTCGTTGATAACGTTGAGCTGCTCACGCAAGGAGCTACGTTGTGTATTGCGATGGCTCGGGTCAGTAAACGAGAAGAACCAAAAGAAAGCGGCAGTTGCGACCATGATAATCGCATACAGATTGGGTACTGCTTGCCAGCCAAGCATAACGATAACGGTAGGGGCTATGTATTTGGTAACGGCGGCACCTGCATTGCCCGCCCCAAATACCCCCATTGCCAAACCTTGGCGATCTTTTTCAAACCACTTTGCCGTATAAGTGATACCAACCGAAAAAGCTCCCCCGGATAGGCCGATAAAAGCGCCTAGTATTAATAACTGCCAATAAGCGGTGGCGAACTGTACCAGCCAGATAGCGGGCACAATAACCAAAAGCACAATAAAGAAAACCGGACGCCCGCCGTAACGGTCTGTCATTGAGCCTAGGGGCAAGCGGGCGAGAGCACCGGTAAGAATGGGAATGGCCGTTAAAATGCCAAACTGCGTTCCGTTAAGTGCTAACTCCTCGGCAATAGGAACGCCAATTTCACCAAACAAGGTCCAGACCATAAAGCACATGGTGAACGCAAAGGTGTTGGCAATGAGTACCGCATTCTGCTTAAAACGATGGGTAGCCATGGCGCCCCCTGAGTTTTCGCGTCAATAGGATAGATAGCATTGATATCCAGGTCCCCAATTTAATTGGCATCAAACCACTATGGATTACGCACATAGGCATTTTTGCGCAGGTAGAACCACCAGTTGATCAGCAGGCAAACCAGGTAAAAAACGGCAAAACCATACATGGCTACTTCAGGCGAGCCTGCACGAATTTGATCCCCCAGCACAACGGGGGCAATAAACGAGCCGTAACCAGCAATAGCCGCTGTCCAACCCAGTACCGGGCCCTTTTTCTGCGCATCAAAAATAAAGCCAATACTGCGAAATGTAGAGCCGTTGCCAATGCCGCTGGCGGTGAAAAGCACCATAAACAGCAGCATGAATAACCAGAAGTATTGGTTAGGATCGGTGGCGTTGTACGCCAGCATCATGACGTAACCTGCCCCGGCTGATGCAAAGACCATTACCACCGTGATGATTTGTGTGACCAGTGAGCCACCGAATTTATCGGCTACCCAGCCACCGATAGGGCGTACCAGCGCACCTATAAAAGGGCCTATCCATGACCACGTAAGCGCGCTGGGCGCATCCGGGTTGGCGATTCGATTAATGCTTCCATCGGCCGCTATTTCGGCCATATTGCCGAATATAATCGTGATTGAAAGGGGAAGAGCCGCTGAAAAGCCAATAAATGAGCCAAAGGTGACGATGTAAAGTAGCGTCATTGCCCACGTGTGTTTGTCACGGAAAATCGTAAACTGTTTTTGGATATTAGGTTTAATTTGTTCGCCAGGTATAAGGCGCAGCATGATCAGAGTGACAATGACGGTGCAGGGCAGAGCCAGCCACATATTTAGCCAAGACAGCGCCACAAGGCCAAGGAACGTCGCAATAATACCGACACCATAAAGCCCCAGTATTTTGCCAAATGCCTGTAGCGGTGTGCCTGGGTCGGGGCTAATAGGGCGCAAGTTATTCATACCAAACCAGCCAGCAAAGGCCAAAGGGATGAGAAAGAGCACCCAGATAAACGCCGCATTCTGTATCCAGGTAAGGGTGCCCGCCTCAATTCGGCCAATCAAGGTTCCGCTTGTGTTTTGAAGCTCCATGGGGCCGCCCGCAAGAACACCAAAAAGGCCGACAGTCATCACCAGGGGAACAAGGATTTGCATGGTGGTGACACCAAAATTGCCAAGCCCTGCGTTCATTCCCAGTGCGTAGCCTTGCTGTTTTTTGGGATAGAAGCTCGAAATATTACTCATGGAACAGGCAAAGTTTCCTCCGCCAATACCTGATAACAGGGCCAGTGCCTGAAAAATCCAGAAAGGCGTGTTCGGATTCATAAGCGCGAACCCAGTGCCTGCTGCGGGTATGATCAGCAATGCTGTGGTGAGAAAAACCGTATTACGTCCCCCCGCTAAACTAAGCATAAATGCCGCAGGGATACGTAATGTTGCGCCCGCCAGCCCCGCAGTAGCGGTAAGGGTAAAGAGCTGGTCAGTAGTGAAAGGAAAGCCCAGGTTTTGCATCTGGGTGGTGATCATGCCCCACATCATCCATACCGCAAAGCCTACCAGAAGGCTCGGAATAGAAATCCATAAATTGCGGTTTGCAATGTGCTTTCCTTCGTTTTCCCAGAAGCCGGAGTCTTCGACATCCCAGCGTTCAATGTCAGCATTTTTTCTGGCCATCATGTACCCCCTTGTAGAAAAGTGCCGCATAGCACTGCTTATACGAAAGATACGCGCTAGCAAGCAGAGGGGGAATGAGGCAGGTCAATGGATGGGAACTCTCAAGTACCTCTTACGAGGTATGTATGCTGAGTATCTAATGTATTGTTTTTAAAAGTTTTAATGATGCGCTAGGTGGTGTAATAAATGGCAATAAGTGGAAGTTGGATTTTAAGGGGTATCCACTCATGGCAGGCTTTCAGCTACTTATTGAGGCCTTCTTGTACGGCCCAAACAGCCGCTTCAACGCGGGAGCGCAGGCTTAGCTTTTTGAGCAGGTGCTTAACATGTACCTTGACGGTGCCTTCGGTAATATCCAGCTTGCGAGCAATGAGCTTGTTCGACATGCCCGCGGCTAACTCGGCAAGAATCTCTTTTTCGCGCTGAGTAAGCGCATTAATAGACGGTTTCGTAGGGAGTGAACGCTGGTTGCGCAATGCTTGGGCAAGTAGCGCTGTTAAATTTTCGCTAATGGCCATGCGGCCTTTGGCAGCCTGGCGCAGTTGATGAATCATATCCTCTGGCTCCATGTCCTTTAACAAGTAGCCATCGGCCCCGCCACGCAGTGCATCGACCACGTCGTCTTCCTGATCTGACACGGTATACATAATGACGCGGCCTGCATAACCTTCTTCGCGCAAATGTTTAAGTGTTTCCAGGCCATCCATCTCGGGCATATTGAGATCCAGCAGTACCATGTCTGGATCAAGCGTAATGGCTTGATAGATGCCTTCACGGGGGCTTCCTGTTTCAAATACCAATGCCAGATCATCTTCCATTTCCAGTAATTGACGTACGCCTCGTCGTAGCAATGGATGATCATCAATTACGATAAGTGTGGCGGGCTCGTCGTAAATTTCGCTAGCCATATTCAAGTACTTCCTTCCTTGATAAGACGTTCGGTCAACGGGGTAAAGCACAGATAAACGCCTGTGCCTCCTTCCGGTCGATTATTGAAATGGAGGTCGGCATTAATGTTATTGGCTCGATCACGCATGATCACTAGCCCGTAGTGCATGGGGGGGGACTGATCATCCTGTAGGCCTATACCGTCATCTTCAATCGCCAAGTGCAGTGTTGCCTGATTAAATACCAGGCTAACGTGTGCCCAGTGAGCTTTGGCATGCTTATGTGTATTGGCGAGTGCTTCACGCGTGATTTGCAGCAGGTGTATTTCTTCACTTGCGCTAAGTAAGTGAGGCGGCAGGCGGTAGGTTAGCTCGACCGGGAACCCAAGCCGCTGGCTAAATTCTTTGATGGTTTGCTGAAGGGCGGGTTGAAGGCCTGGCGTATCCAAACTAAGCCGGAACGTGCTTAATAGCTCACGGAGCTGGCGATAGGCGCTATTCAGCCCTTCACGTAAATCGCTGGTCACGCCACGTTGTTGCTCGGCGGAAAATTGCTTCGCCTGCATACGTTCCAAGCGGGTTACCTGCATCTTTAAATAAGACAGCGACTGGGCGAGTGAATCGTGAAGCTCACGGGCAATAATCGTGCGCTCGTTGACAAGAGAAAGCTGTTGCTCTTCTTCAATACGCTTCTGTAAAAAGATAGCTGTGGCCAGGTTGTCGGTAAGCGTATTGAGTAGCTGCTGCTTCGATGCGTTGATGGGCGCAGAGTAGCCCACGGTAAGCGAGCCAAGAATCTCCTCGCCAACCGCAACGGGCAGCACGATCGCTTCGGCATTGCGAGCAACTGCATTGCCTCGTTGCGGCTCCAGGCAGGCAAGGCAGTTTAAGTCTCGACAATAGAGAGGCCGCTCGGATGAGTGGGTTGCCAAAATTGCCATATCAGTATCGTCATGCTCGCTGCGCAGCGAAAGCACGATAGGGCCGATATCCAGTAAGTCTTCAAGCTCGCGTAAGATAGGTGCCGTGCTGGCGCAAAGGTCATTGCCGCCCCCATAAAGCGTACGGCTTCCATTGTGAATGATCTGGAGGGCGCGATTGTGGCGTTTAAGCTCTGCCTGCTTGCGAGATACACGCGCTTCCAACGCCTGGTAACGCGTATCCAGCCTCGCTGCCATCTGATCAAAAGCGCGCCCAAGCTGGCCTAGCTCATCGTGGCTGGAAAAATTAGAGCGATATTGGAAGTTGCCATGGCCCGCTTCGCGGCTCAGGACTCTAAGCTGGCGGAGTGGCGTCACCAGATTATGCCGAATATCGTAGAGCGCAATGAAAAGCAGCACACCAATCAAAAGGAAAAAAAGCAGCTGCAGAGAACCCAGTAAATGCATCTTGGATTTAGTGCTGCTTTCAAGTGTCGAGACATACTGGTCAATATGATGAATAAGATTATTCAGCGCTACTCTGGCTTGTGCTATATCGTTGCTACTACCGTGAATAGCATCATCAAGCAGGGGGATTAAGGTGTTATGCCACAGCGCTTTTAGCCCAGCAAGCTGCTCTTGAAGCACCTCATCATGGGTGTAGTGATACCCAACGGCGAGTGCTGGGCCTTCCAGTTTCGCGGTAAGCTGATCAGTCAGTTGGTTAACGTTTTGTTGAGACCCGTTTTGCGTTTGGGTCAATGGGCCCAAGGCTTCAGAAAGCTGAGCGCTGTTCAAGCGTAATGAGCCCGCGACATTAATCGCCGCTGCATCACCTTGGCTATTTTGGGCAATCATCATGGTGAAGCCGATGCTGAGAACGGTCATCCCCGTGATGGCCAGGAGGTAAGCAGTAATACGAGCTACAAGAGAGTGGCGTAAGAGATTCATGCGACTCCCATGGATTTAAAAAAGGAGGGGGCTTAAAAAGATAAGTAAAAGCTGCTGAAGCCGACGGCATGGCTAACGATAAATGACTATATTACTTATCGAAAGATATGAGAAGCAGATACATCGTATCCTGATGAATCATGTAATCTTCTTTGTCTCTCGTCAATATAACGGTTGGTTAAGAGGCCTATCACGTAAAACTTAAAAAAGTGAGGCCGTGTGGTTTTTTTTAGATTCGGGTATTTCTGATGAGCGTTATTTTTAGCGCTCACAAGCGACGTCTTCGCACATTGAAAATGCGCTAGAACTATGGCGTTCAACGGCGTTTAGTAAGCCCAAACAACCGCGAGCAAAACACCCCATCCAAGAATGCCGGCTGACATAATAGTATAAGTGGCTGATATAGTGGCAACATCCAGCTCGTTACGAGTGCAGAGCGCTTGCAAGCCGTGATAAATCAGACTGCATGAAACGCCTAGAGCCGCCAATCCGACGATCACATTGAAAAATAACGAGGGCACCCATAGCGCAAGGGCTGATATCCATAAGGGAAGAGGAGCGAGTGTGGCAAGTAAATAGGCATTTTTATAGCTAATTGAAAGCTGCTCGACACCATTGACGACTGCGTGAATAACCCAGCCCATTATAAAAAAAGTCAGTAGCTCGGCCAAAAAAAGAATTGTCGTAATAAATCGCCACTCCCTTTCAGCAAAACCGGTCATAAAGGTATCGCCATAATGCGTTCCTGCATAATAGAGCATTAAAGGGGGCAATAACGACATGGGAAGAACCACACACCACGCTAACGTCGGAATGGAAGGCGAGTTCGATTTAAGCGCTTGCCAACCAGCGCGATGACTAAAGGGCATTTTGAAAAATGTAAGTACATTCATCTCAACTACCTCTTGGTGTCTTAAAATTAAACGACTATATATCATATAATGATATTTTATTTTTAGAGGACGTCTTCGGTATTGTCAAGCGGGGGAAAGTCGTCACGAGCACGTTAAGGAGCATCCATGGCAGAAAAAACAGCAGTGCAAAAAGGTGAGCTTGATAAGGAAGATTTCGAGCGTCTATCTCAGTTTCGCTATCAGTTACGCTGTTTTTTACGTCGCAGCGAAGATATCTGCCGCAAGCATGGGCTCACCGCGTTGCAATACCAGCTGTTGCTGCACTTACGCGGTTTTGCTGAGCGTGATTGGGCAACGGTAGGTGAGCTTGCCGAGCGGCTGCAAGCCAAGCATCACGGCACTGTGGCATTGGTCGATCGCTGTGAGCAGCTATCACTCGTTGAGCGCCGTCAAGGACGTGAAGACCGCCGCCAAATAGAAGTGCACTTGTTGGAGGAGGGAATCGAACGCGTCACCCGAATTGCTGAAGCGCATCAGCCAGAACTCTACCAACTTCACGTCGGTATGTTATTCCCGCCTGGTGAGTAATGAGCGCTAATGGCGTCACTTTTTATGGGTAACGTCATCAGCTTAGCCATGAAAGCGGAGTCCGATGCATCGCAACGCCCAGTATGTAGATAAATACAAGCACCGCTGCCACGGCGGTACCGGCCCGAATGGCTGGTGTTTTACCGCGTTTAATCGCCATTGTACCGAGCAGTATATAAACAATCAGCGCGGTGATTTTGGCGCTGAGCCATGGCGGAAGTGGCCAGAAGCTCAGCATGATGGCCAATAGCACGCCGAAGGTTAGAAGCGCCGTATCGATGATATGGGGGAGTATCTTGACCCAGCGCGCCTTAAGAATCGGTCGCTCAGTCACTGACCAATAAGCACGTACTATAAAGAAGACGAGGCTCGCATAGGCGGCCGCCATATGAAGATGCTTAACCGCAAAATAGTGCTCAATCATACGTTTATCTCTGGATTAAAATAGCTTCTTGTGAACAAAAAACACCTCTTTTCGCTGAGGGGTTATACGGAGTTTCATCGCTATCTTGTCTGATTTACTGCCATGAATGAAACGTCGTCGCCTGTGGTCTTTAGCCGCGTATCCCTTAAGAGGTAGGGTGGGGTTATATGGAGGTAACCTGGCAGATATTGCCGTTTTAATCGCTCAGAATCGATTTCCAAGACGCCTGTTTAGGCATTGCTTTCTTTTTGGCGCCAGGGAGATCGACCATGAGTCATTTCATTGACCGGCTAAATTTTTTCCGCAAAACGCGCGAGCCTTTTGCCAATGACCACGGCGAAGTTCGCCAGGAAGACCGCCAGTGGGAAGACAGTTACCGCCGCCGATGGCAACACGACAAGGTCGTCCGCTCTACCCACGGGGTTAACTGTACCGGTTCGTGTAGCTGGAAAATTTACGTCAAAAACGGCCTGGTGACATGGGAAACTCAGCAGACTGATTACCCACGTACACGCCCCGACCTGCCTAATCATGAGCCTCGCGGCTGTCCTCGAGGGGCGAGCTACTCGTGGTATCTTTACAGTGCTAACCGCCTTAAGTATCCCCTTATCCGTAAACCGCTGTTGGCGCTTTGGCGTGCGGCGTTAAGTGAAAAAGGCGACCCGGTAGAGGCCTGGGCCTCGATTGTTGAAGATCCGGCCAAAACAAAAGAGTACAAACGCGCCCGCGGCATGGGCGGCTTTGTTCGTGGCAACTGGGATGAGCTTAATGAGTTAATCGCGGCTTCCAACGTTTATACCGCCAAACAGTACGGGCCTGATCGCATCATTGGCTTTTCGCCTATCCCTGCCATGTCGATGGTCAGTTACGCCGCCGGTAGCCGCTACCTGTCGTTAATCGGCGGCGTATGCATGAGCTTTTACGACTGGTACTGCGATTTGCCACCCGCCTCGCCGATGACGTGGGGCGAACAAACCGATGTTCCCGAATCTGCCGACTGGTACAACTCAGGCTATATCATTGCCTGGGGGTCGAATGTGCCTCAGACCCGCACGCCAGACGCCCATTTCTTCACTGAGGTTCGCTATAAGGGCACCAAAACCGTTTCCATTACCCCCGATTACGCCGAGGTTTCCAAACTGACGGACGAGTGGCTCTCTGCCAAGCAGGGCACCGACGCAGCACTCGCCATGGCCATGGGCCACGTCATTCTCAAAGAGTTTCATCTTGAAAATCCCAGCGCCTACTTTACCGATTACGTGCGCCGGTATACCGATATGCCCTGCCTGGTCGAGCTGGAGCCACGCGATGATGGCTCTCTTGTGCCCGGGCGCCAACTGCGCGCCAGTGATATTGCTGATCACTTGGGGCAGGACAATAATCCTGAGTGGAAAACACTGGTTTGGGATGACGCACGTGATCAGCTGGTAGTCCCGCAGGGCTCTATTGGTTTCCGGTGGGGGGAAGAAGAAGCTCACCAGGGTAAATGGAACCTGGAGCCTTTGGATGCCGACGGCGTTGAGATTTCACCTCTCTTGAGCCTTGACGAGCGCCATGACGACATCGCGCGCGTGGCCTTTCCCTATTTCGGCGGTATCGAGCATAAGCACTTTGCGCATGTAGAAGGCGAAAGTGGCGACCGCTTGTTCCATAGCCTGCCCGCTAAACGGCTGCAAAAAGCCGATGGCAGCAGCGTGCTGGTGGTGACGGTCTTTGACCTGATGTGTGCCAACTACGGTATCGACCGAGGGTTTGGTCAAGCGGGTGAGGACGATGGCGCTACCGACTATGCCCAGATAAAACCTTACACCCCCGCTTGGCAGGAAAAAATTACCGGTGTCTCGGCCGAGCAGTGTACCCGTATCGCGCGGGAGTTTGCCGATAATGCCCACAAGACACGTGGGCGCTCCATGATTATCGTGGGTGCCGGTATGAACCACTGGTACCACATGGACATGAACTACCGCGGCTTGATCAATATGCTGATCATGTGCGGGTGTATTGGCCAGAGCGGCGGCGGCTGGGCACACTATGTGGGCCAGGAAAAATTGCGCCCCCAAACGGGCTGGCTGCCCTTGGCATTTGGGCTTGATTGGACGCGCCCACCGCGTCATATGAACTCAACGTCATTCTTCTATAACCACTCTTCGCAGTGGCGCTATGAGAAGCTTGAGATCAAAGAGATTCTTTCGCCACTGGCTGACCCACGCCGTCACACCGGCAGCCTGATCGACTACAACGTGCGCGCCGAGCGTATGGGCTGGCTGCCGTCTGCTCCTCAGCTAACCACGAATCCGCTGCATTTGGCGGGTAAGGCCAAAGACGCCGGCATGGCCACCAAGGATTATGTCGTTCAGCAATTAAAAGCCGGTGAGCTTTCTTTTGCTGCCGAAGACCCGGATAACCCCCAGAACTTCCCGCGTAACATGTTTATCTGGCGTTCTAACCTACTGGGTAGCTCCGGTAAAGGGCATGAATACATGCTCAAGTACCTGCTGGGGACTCGGCATGGCATTCAGGGTAAAGACCTGGGCGATTTTGGCGGGCAGAAGCCAGAAGAGGTCAAATGGCACGACGAGGCGCCTGAAGGCAAGCTTGATCTATTAGTCACGCTCGATTTTCGTATGTCGACGACCTGCCTCTACTCGGACATCGTGCTACCCACGGCGACTTGGTATGAAAAGAACGACCTTAATACCTCCGACATGCACCCGTTTATCCATCCGCTAACGGCTGCCACCGATCCTGCCTGGGAGTCGCGCAGCGATTGGGATATTTATAAAGGCATCGCCAAGGCGTTCTCGAAAGCGTGTGTGGGCCACTTGGGCGAAGAGACGGATTTAGTCACGCTCCCCATGCAGCACGACTCCCCGGGCGAGCTTGCGCAGATAGATGTAAAGGATTGGAAAAAGGGCGAGTGCGCGCCCATCCCCGGCAAAACCATGCCTGCATTGATAGAAGTACAGCGCGATTACCCCGCCACGTACGAGCGTTTTACCTCACTTGGCCCGGCGCTTGAAAAGCTCGGTAATGGTGGCAAAGGCATCAGTTGGAACACGGATAGCGAAATAGAACTGATCAGCAAACTGAATCACGTTAAGCATGAAGGCCCGGCAAAAGGGCGCCCGAACATCGAAAGCGCTATTGACGCGGCAGAAACCGTACTGACGCTGGCGCCAGAAACCAATGGCCAGGTAGCACTCAAGGCGTGGGAGGCACTCTCCAAAATTACCGGGCGCGACCACTCGCATCTGGCACGACCTAAAGAGGATGAAAAAATCCGCTTTAGCGATATCGTGGCGCAACCGCGCAAGATCATTTCCAGCCCCACTTGGTCGGGCCTGGAGGATGAGCACGTCTCCTATACCGCCGGGTATACCAACGTTCATGAGCTGATTCCGTGGCGCACGGTCAGTGGCCGTCAGCAGTTCTATCAGGATCATGCCTGGATGCGCGACTTCGGCGAAAGCCTGTTGGTGTATCGCCCACCGATCAATACCCGCGCCGCGGAAAATTTCAAGCTGCCCGAGGATAACGGCTTCAAAAGCAAGGCACTGAATTTCCTGACACCGCACCAAAAGTGGGGGATTCACTCCACCTACTCCGACAACCTGCTGATGTTGACGCTGAATCGCGGTGGCCCCGTGGTGTGGCTTTCCGAAGGTGATGCTGCCGATATCGATATTCAAGACAACGACTGGATAGAGGTTTATAACGCCAACGGCTCGATTGCTGCCCGCGCCGTGGTCAGTCAGCGCGTTAAGGATGGCATGGTGATGATGTACCACGCCCAAGAGCGTCAGGTGAACGTCCCCGGTTCGGAAATTACCGGCACGCGTGGTGGTATTCATAACTCTGTGACGCGTGTTTGCCCTAAACCCACTCATATGATCGGCGGCTACGCCCAGCTCGCTTACAGCTTCAACTACTACGGAACCGTAGGCTCGAACCGCGATGAGTTCGTGCTGGTACGCAAGATGAAGCATATCGAATGGCTGGATGGTGAAGGCCAGGATGACGTTCAGGAGGCCGTGAAATGAAAATTCGCTCTCAGGTAGGCATGGTCCTCAACCTTGATAATTGCATTGGTTGTCACACCTGCTCAGTAACGTGCAAAAACGTCTGGACTAGCCGCGAAGGTGTCGAGTATGCCTGGTTCAACAACGTTGAGACCAAGCCGGGTATCGGCTATCCCAAAGAGTGGGAAAACCAGGCCAAGTGGAAGGGCGGCTGGATGCGCAGCCGTGATGGCAAGATCGAGCCACGCATTGGCGGTAAATGGCGTGTATTGGCCAATATATTCGCCAACCCCGACTTACCCGCTATTGATGACTACTACGAACCTTACACCTTTGATTACCAGCACCTGCACACTGCCAAGCCCGGCCAGCACCAGCCGGTAGCCCGCCCGCGTTCACTGATCTCTGGCGAGCGTATGAAGAAAATTGAATGGGGCCCTAACTGGGAGGAAATTCTGGGCACCGAGTTTGCCAAGCGTCGCAAGGACATCAACTTTGAACAGGTGCAGGCAGATATCTATGGCCAGTTCGAAAACACTTTCATGATGTATCTGCCGCGCCTGTGTGAGCACTGCCTTAATCCAACCTGCGTGGCAAGCTGCCCCAGTGGCGCCATTTACAAACGTGAAGAAGACGGCATCGTACTGATTGACCAGGATAAATGCCGCGGCTGGCGGATGTGTATTTCCGGTTGCCCCTACAAGAAGATCTACTACAACTGGAAAAGCGGCAAATCCGAGAAGTGCATTTTCTGTTACCCGCGTATTGAGTCGGGCCAGCCAACCATCTGCTCAGAAACCTGCGTGGGGCGTATTCGCTATTTGGGTGTTCTGCTTTATGACGCCGACCGCATTGAGGAAGTCGCAAGCTCCGCCGACGAGCAGGACTTGTACCACCGTCAGCGCGACATCTTCCTGGACCCTCATGACCCTGAGGTTATTGCCCAAGCCAAGAAAGACGGTATTCCCGACAACGTCATTCAGGCCGCTCAGGCATCGCCCGTCTACAAGCTGGCCATTGATTGGGAGCTGGCGCTTCCGCTGCACCCTGAATACCGCACGCTGCCCATGGTCTGGTACGTACCGCCGCTGTCGCCCATTCAGTCTGCGGCCGAAGCGGGTAAGGTCGAGTTCGATGGCGTGATGCCAAAAATTGAGTCGCTGCGCATCCCGGTGAAGTACTTGGCCAATATGCTGACCGCCGGGGAAGAAGCCCCCGTTGTGCTCGCGCTTAAGCGTTTGATGGCGATGCGCCTTTATATGCGCGGTAAGCATGTTGAAGGAGAAGCGGATATCAGCGTGCTGGAAGATGTGGGTCTAAGCGTTGCTCAGGTGGAGGACATGTACCGCTATCTGGCAATCGCCAACTATGAAGATCGGTTCGTAATTCCAACCAGTCACCGCGAGATGGCGCGCGACGCCTTCCCGGAACGGGGTGGGTGCGGATTCACCTTTGGTGACGGGTGCAACGGCGAGAGCACGCCGAACCTGTTCAACGGTCGGCCTATTGAGAGCACGATGGTGAAACCGGTCAATGTTTTTGATCCGCAGGCGCAATCCGAGGAGGCTCGTCATGAGTAATCTGGCAGAACCGCTCTTGACCCCAGAGCAACAGACCATGCGCAGCCTGCGTGTACTGTCGCGGTTGCTTGACTACCCAACCGCTGAATTGCAGCAGGCCGTAGGGGAGCTTGTCGAGATCGTGGCCGCGGAGAATCGCTGGCCCGCTTCGTTACGCCAACGTTTGATGAGTTGGTGTCAGCAAATTGCCGATAGCGAGCTTTTAAGCCTTCAAGCCGAGTATGTCGCGCTTTTCGAACAGGGTCGGGCTACATCGATGCTGCTGTTTGAACACGTACACGGAGAATCACGAGAGCGTGGCCAGGCCATGGTGGATCTCATGGATGAGTACCGAAAGGCGGGTTTTGAGCTAGACGCCCGGGAGCTTCCTGACTATTTACCGCTGTTCCTGGAGTATCTCTCCACGCGAAGCGATGCGGAAATGGCCCGCTGGATTGGCAATATTCGCCATATTCTGGCGCTACTTGCCGCTCGCCTGGAAGAGCGTGATAGCGACTATGCCCTGGTGACCCATGCGCTGCTGGCGCTCATCGGCGCCGAAGCGGACATAAACGCGCATCGCCCCGTTGTGAAGGCGGAAAAGCCTGACAATACCCCCGAAGCGCTGGATGCCGTATGGGAAGAGGAAGCCGTACGTTTTTCTGCGGCATCCGACGAGGACTGTGCGTTGCAATCTGCCGAAGGGCGTCGCTTGGCTGAACGCAAGCAGGGTGTTCAACACGATGCCGTTCGCATTCTCTCTCCCGGAGCCCAGCCTCCGGCAATGGGTCGTTAACAGGAGAATCTCAATGTCCGCTATTACGACTTACCTCGAGTATTTTATCTACGGCTACTATCCCTATCTCGCCGGTACCGTATTTCTGTTTGGGAGCCTGGTGCGTTTTGACTACGGGCAGTACACCTGGAAGACCGGCTCCAGCCAGATGCTGTCGACCAAAAACATGCGCCTGGCCAGCAATCTCTTCCATATCGGCATCATTACCATCTTTTTTGGCCACTTGGTTGGTCTGCTTACCCCACACTGGATGTATGAGCACTTTCTTCTCCCTAGCACCAAGCAACTGCTTGCCGTGGTGATTGGTGGTATTGCCGGCGTGTTGTGTGTGATCGGCGGGGCGATGCTGCTTTATCGGCGGATGTTCAATCCACGTGTGCGCGCCTCATCGAGTAAAATGGATACGCTGATTCTGGCTATTTTGCTTATTCAGGCATGCCTTGGGCTCACGACCATTTTCTTCACGCTGGGCCATATGGATGGCGAAATGATGCTGACGTTGGCAAGCTGGGCACAGGCCATTGTGTTCTTTAACGGCGGCGCAGCGAACTATCTGCAAGATGTTTCCTGGATATTCAAGCTGCATATCTTTTTGGGGCTAACCATTATCCTGTTGTTCCCTTTCACTCGGCTAGTGCATGTATGGAGCGCGCCTTTCGGTTATCTGACCCGGCGCTATCAATTAGTGCGTAAACGCGGCTAAGCGCTTATTTATCAGGAGAGTTGTTATGCAAATGATTGATATCGAAGCGCTGCCCAGTGAAGCCACGCTACCATTGATACAGGTGGGTAGCCGCGCTATTGAAGAAAGCGACATTGCCCATGAAATGCAGTATCACCCGTCAGACAGTGCGGGGAGTGCCCAGCTTAAGGCTGCGCGGGCGTTGGTTGTCCGTGAGCTGCTGTGTCAGCAGGCCCAGGCGCAAGGGTTATTGGCTGATAATGAAACAGCGGATGACAAGGTGATTGCACAGCTTCTAGAGCAAGCGCTGAACGTGCCGGAGCCCAGCACCGAAGATTGCCAACGCTTTTATGCGCACCACCCCGAGCGTTTTAGTGAGCCCACACGCTTAAAGGTGCGTCATATTTTGCTGGCTGCGGCGCCTGAAGATGCTGTGGCTCGGGATGCACACTATCAGCAAGGCGTAACACTGCTGGAAACATTGAAGGACGATCCTGCGCGCTTTACGGAGTTTGCCCAGCGCCACTCAGCGTGTCCTTCCAACACCCAAGGTGGGGAACTCGGCTGGTTGGCCCAAGGGCAAACGGTTGCTGAACTTGACCGAGTGCTACACCACTTACCCAACGGCCTTCATGAGCGGCCCATTGCCTCCCGCTATGGTTGGCACTTGGTGGTGGTTGATGCCCGCGAGGAAGGGCAGTTGCTGCCTTACGAAGCCGTTACCGAACGTGTTCGCCATCACCTGGAGGAACAGGCAACGCGGCGCGCATTGCGCCACTACCTGTTGTCATTAGAGTCGGAGATAGGCGTCCAGGGAATCGCGCTTGACGACGACGCGGGCGGTAGTCTGATGCAATAGGACCACTCTGCGTGGTTATCGGCTTGCCCGGACTTTATGGAACCATTTCTTTCTTCTAAGGTTGAAGTGATATAGGAAAAAGGAGAATGGCCATGGAACATGTCGATAAGTGTCAGAAATGTGGTAAGGAATATATCGCCGACGCAAACGATACGGAAAATGCCCTCCCAACGTGTGGCACTTGTGGTGCAGAAATATACAGCGGGGGGGCGAACTCAGAGTTTAGCGTGACAGGTGATAATGATGATGAGCATCCGATTGAAAGGGGATTGCGAAAAGTCACCGATGAAATTACCGGAGATAAAAAGAAAGTTTGATTGAACCGCTTGTGGCTGAAAACTCTCATGGACTCCGCCACCCTTGGCCTAGACGTCGTTACGGCTAGCCAAGGGTCGCAGAACTAAATGTCACGCTACATCGTTATGTTGCTCTGCTAATGCCCTGCGTAGCTTGGCGTTTTCAGTAGCCAATATCTTGTTTTCGGCGATAAGCCCATATTTTTCAAATTCAAGGCTGTCGACACGGTTAATAAGCTGGTTGATAACCAAACGCCGGTAAATAGCTGAAAACGCAATTTTGGTACCCTGATGAACAGCGATCATCACTTTCTCCTCCATGAGTTATGTATCAACCCGAATACGGGTGATGAAAGACTATAGGCCTTTTTTCATCTAATGTTACATACTATTTTTAAATCAAAAGAAGGTTTCTTATTGTTAATTTGTATTAGAGTGCATGGCGCCCTCAATAAGTATGATAAATAAGATTATAGTTATAACTACTTATGGCTAAGTTTCTACTACTTAACCCGAAGTGGATTAGCAGGTGGCCTCATTGTTTGGCTAGTTGGCTAACTAACAGAGTTACTGAAGGTTAATAAATAAGTGCGTTTTTACTATCAATTATACTATGTTACTTACAGGCCATTTTTAGTGTGGCAATCTCAACCCACTGGACAAGGATGTTCAGCAAGGAGTAGTGAGTCAGGAAGACTCCCTAAGGATGGGCAGGCAGGAAGCTTGCGGAGTGTACAAGGATGCAACGTTAAAGCCCGGCCTCTGGTCGGGCTTCTTGCTTTAAGCGTAAAAGTAAATAACGTATATCTGGATTATATCGTCGGTTACGTTGGGTTCGCCTTGCCCAAGTGTAAATTCTTCTCAGGTGCGAGGCATACATTTCGTTATGGTGGGTAATCCATGAGAATTTAAAAAATAAACATGACCGTTTAGCAACCAAGCTAGCCTACTCTACAGGTTGTTGTTTAATAATAATTAACAAGAAGCCCTGCCAAGTTGACCTTTGCTGATACCCGTATCTATACCTATAGGCCTAGTGAACATTTATATGAAAGTGACGAGCTAAGGCGTAGCTTTGCCATGGAGGCTTAAATGAGTAAGCAGCGGGTAGGTGATTTTCTGGTTCAACGTTTGGGTGAGTGGGGGGTTAAACGTATTTTCGGGTATTCGGGGGATGGCAGCAACGGCATCATGGGGGCATTACAACGAGCGGGTGACCAGTTCGAGTTCGTGCAAGCCCGTCATGAGGAGATGGCGGCATTCATGGCGTGTGCTCATGCCAAGTTTACGGGGGAAGTGGGTGTGTGTACCGCGACTTCCGGGCCTGGCGCCATTCATCTGCTTAATGGCTTGTACGATGCCAAAAAAGATCATCAGCCAGTCGTTGCCATTGTTGGCCAGCAAGCACGTGCGGCCTTGGGCGGTGAATATCAGCAGGAAGTCGACTTGGTGTCGCTTTTCAAAGACGTCGCCCATGAATTCGTGCATATGGCGACCAGCCCAGCTCAGATACGCCACCTTATTGACCGCGCTATCCGTATAGCCCTGGCCGAGCGGACCGTGACGGTTATCATCATTCCCAATGACCTTCAGTCCCAGCCTGCGGTTGAAACACCTGCGCATGCTCACGGTACTGTGCATTCGGGCGTGGGCTACTCAAGCCCCATTACCGTGCCTCATGACAATGATTTGCGCCAAGCCGCCCAAGTGTTAAATGAAGGAAAGAGAGTGGCGATGCTAGTGGGTGCTGGGGCTTTGAATGCGACCGATGAGATTATTCAGGTGGCTGACAGGCTAGGCGCTGGTGTCGCTAAAGCGCTACTAGGGCGTGCAGTGCTTCCTGACGACTTGCCTTTCGTTACCGGATCTATCGGGTTACTGGGTACTAACCCAAGCTGGGAGTTAATGGCCAACTGCGACACGCTATTGATGATTGGCTCAAGCTTCCCCTATTCGGAATTCTTGCCGGAGGAGGGGCAGGCCCGGGGGGTACAAATCGATATTGATGGGCGCCAGGTGAGTATGCGTTACCCAATGGAGGTGAACCTCGTGGGTGATAGCGCGACTACCTTACAAGCGCTGTTGCCCTATTTAGAGCAGAAAACAGATCGTGGTTGGCGTCAAGATATTGAGAAAAGTGTTGCCCAATGGTGGGAAGTGCTTGAAGAGCGTGCCATGGCGGAGGCTGACCTGGTTAACCCGCAGCGTGTTTTTTGGGAGCTGTCGCCGCGCCTGCCTGATAACTGCATTCTGACCAGCGATTCCGGTTCCGCTGCTAACTGGTACGCACGTGATCTCAAATTACGCCGTGGCATGATGGCATCGGTTTCTGGTGGACTTGCCACGATGGGAAATGGCGTTCCCTATGCGATAGCCGCCAAGTTCGCTTATCCCGAACGGGTGGCCATTGCGCTGGTTGGGGACGGGGCCATGCAGATGAACGGTAATTCGGAGTTAATTACCATTGCCAAGTATTGGCAGCAGTGGGCGGACCCACGCTTGATCGTTATGGTGCTTAATAACCAGGACCTTAATCAAGTAACGTGGGAGATGCGGGTAATGGAAGGCGACCCGAAGTATGAAGCCTCGCAGGATCTCCCTGACTTTCCCTATGCTGAATATGCCGAGCTTATTGGGCTCAAGGGCATTAAGGTCAGCGATCCCGAGATGCTAGCGAATGCTTGGGAGCTGGCCTTAAGTGCTGACCGCCCCGTTGTGCTGGAAGTTATAACTGACCCTGATGTTCCGCCGATCCCGCCGCATATAAAGCCCGAGCAGGCGAAAGCCTATATGTCAGCGCTTTTGCACGGCGACCCCGACGCCCTGGGTACGGTTAAAGCCTCGTTTCGGCAGTTCGCCCGGCAGATAACCCCCAAGCTTCGCAAGCACTGACACCCCAAGCCGCATAAAAGGAGAGTCTCATGTCGTTAAAAGCCTTGGCTATCAACTGTACGCTTAAAGCATCACCCGCAGCGTCTTCTTGTGATCGACTTATATCCGAGGCCTTGGCAGCGCTTGAGCGCCATGGCGTCACTGGCGAGAAAATCCGTGCTGCGGATTTTAATATTAAGCCCGGTGTGACATCGGATGAAGGTGAGGGTGATGATTGGCCGCAAATACGAAAGCAGATTCTGGATGCCGATATCTTCATCCTGGGTAGCCCTATCTGGTTGGGCCATCACTCCAGTATCTGTCAACGTGTATTAGAGCGACTGGATGCGTTTCTTGGCGAAACCGATGAGCAGGGACGAATGGTCTCGTATGGTCGGGTCGCCGGTGTCGTGGTGGTAGGTAATGAAGATGGCGCTCATCATATTGTTGCCGAGCTGTTTCAGGGGCTAAACGACGTTGGTTTTACCCTTCCTGCCAACGCATGCACCTATTGGGTGGGTGAAGCCATGCAGGGAGTCGACCTCAAGGATTTTGAGAAGACACCAGAAGCGACTCAGAGCGCTACGGCAGGCCTGGCGCTTAATTGTGTTCACTTGGCCACGTTATTAAAGCAGAACCCGTATCCACCACAAGAGAGCTAGGCGCTGAATGTGCTATAGGTGCACATACGCAGTTAATTCACTTCTCAGCTAAGCTGTAAAGGTATGTCGCACACAACACAAGGAGTAATTTTAAATGGTAT
>NZ_JBQSYY010000018.1:0-84223 GCF_052379785.1 Halomonas sp. 72
GTTTCAATCCCGGGTCGACCGCACAATGCCCATTCGGCTGATGCACTACGTTGCCTGCTTCTATGACCATTTGCTAAAAGCGAAAGCGACCACGCCCGGTAAAGGCTTGCCGCCCGTGTTCCCTGTTGTGTTATATAACGGGACAGAACGCTGGTCAGCCAAGCATGATATATACGACATGGTGCAGCCTACGCCACCCGTCTTTTTACAGCCTTACCAGCCGCATCTGCGCTATTATTTAATTGATGAAGGTGCTTACACTGATGAGGAACTAGCGCAGCGTCACAGCCCTCTAAGCGGTATATTTAGCATTGAAAACGCGGCCACGAGCTGGGAAAGCCTGCAACAAGCGGTTGACCGCATTGTCGCGATCATTCAGGCAGACCCCCATAAACCGCGCATTGACCCAATCATTACGCGCTGGGTGAAGCGCCACCTGCAACGGCTTGGCGCAGGCATCAACCTGGAAGCGCTTACAAGTTTGGTGGAGGATAAAAACATGTTGGCAGAAAACCTGGAAAACCTGGTGAAGAAAGAGCGGCTAGAAGGTCGTCAGGAAGGTCGCCAAGAAGGTCGCCAAGAGGCTGAGAAGTACGCGTTACAAGAAAAGCGTGAAACGGTACGCCACCTCTTATCGTTTGGAGTGCTAAATGATGAGCAGATTTCCGAAGCGACGGGCCTATCTATTCATGATATTGCAAAACTGCGTATCGAAGGTAAGCACTGACTGAGAAAGCAGCGCCCCGCGCTGCCGGGGGGTGGCTAACACAGCACACCCTATAGGCCAACGGCACAAATGTAGTGCGCGGTAAGCGAAGCGCACCCGCAATGCAGCGCATAGCGCTGCCGGGGTAAGGGCAGCTAGCGCCGCCATCGCCGAGTGAGCTCAGCTCCCACAAAACCGCTGCCCCGCTCATTGTGAGAAACCACCCGCAATGCAGTGCCACCCGCTGCCGGGGTAAGGGCAGCTAGCGCCGCTAGCGCCGCCATCGCCGAGTGAACTCAGCTCCCACAAAACCGGGTGTGTCGATGTGTTGGGGGGCTGTGTAGACTGCTTACTCACTCGGGCTGCTTTTGTGGGAGCCCACTTCAGTGGTGGTCCGACACATCGGCGAAGCAGCGCCCCGCGCTGCCGGGGTTGAGTAACGCAGCTCTATAGGCCAACATGGCCGCTAGCGCCGGGTAACCTCAGCCTCCACAAGAATCAGCATAAACGTATCCCCCACACAGCGCCTGCCACCACATGCCGTGTGTCGAATGTTGATAATCCCCTCATTACCAAAAATTACATAATTTTTTACGACTTCCCCCTAAAGATTTCCTTCGTTGCGCCGTTATTAAGTATAACGGCGCACAACACGCCGAACAGCGGGCCACGTGGCCAGTCTTATTGAAAGGGGAATACCACCATGTCAGTGATCAATACCAACATCACAGCAATGATCGGTCAGCAAAACCTGAGCAAATCTCAGAGCGCGCTGTCTACCTCTATGGAGCGTCTGAGCTCTGGTCTGCGTATCAACAGCGCGAAAGATGATGCAGCTGGTCAAGCCATCGCTAACCGCATGTCTTCACAGATCACTGGCCTGTCTCAGGCTCAGCGTAACGCCAACGACGGTATCTCTGTTGCGCAAACCGCTGAAGGCGCCCTGAACCAGGTAAACGACAACCTGCAGCGTGTGCGTGAACTGACGGTTCAAGCCCAGAACGACACCAACTCTGCTGACGACCGTAAATCCATCCAGGATGAAATCGATCAGCGTCTGACTGAGATCAACCGCATCTCTGAGCAGACTGACTTTAACGGCGTTAAAGTACTGGCTGAAGACCGCAACCTGTCTATCCAGGTAGGTGCTAACGACGGCGAAATGATCGACGTTAAACTGGAAAAAATTACTGCCGGCACATTGAACCTCTCCAGCTTCAATGTGAATGGCCCAGGTGAAGGCCTTGCCGCTGCAGAAACAGCTGACTACGAAAAAGCATACGGCAAAGCCACTGGCGTGACAGGCAATACTGTTTCTGCAGCTGGTTTCCGTGATGAACTGGCAACAAACCTGGGTATTGCTACCGGTTCTGTTACAACTGCTGGCGCTGCGCAGGTTGACGACAATGGTAACTGGTATGTAGATGTTACTATCACCGCTACAAGTGAATCAGAAGTAAAAGCGCTGGGCTTACAGGGTATTGAAGCCACTTCCGGCACTGCGGTTACCTTCCAGGTAGCACTTGAGCCTTCTGAAGCGGCTATCGCAAATGGCTCTACTGATGCTGCCTTCACTGTTGATGGTAGTAAGCTGGGCGCCAAAGATCTGTTAAGCGCTGCTACTTCTGACCCGATGGAGCAGCTTGATAATGCGCTAAAACAAGTTGATGAGCTGCGTTCAGGTTTGGGTGCTATTCAAAACCGTTTTGAATCCGCGATTACCAACCTGCAAACCAACGAAACTAACCTTTCTGCAGCACGCTCACGCATCGAAGATGCTGACTATGCCTCAGAAGTAAGCAACATGACTCGCGCACAGATTCTTCAGCAGGCGGGTACTTCTGTACTGGCCCAGGCCAACCAGGTTCCACAGAACGTTCTTTCTCTGCTGGGCTAATAAGCTGGCGCAGTACACTTCCGCTTTGTCGGATAAAATACAGGCCTCCTTTGGGAGGCCTGTCTTGTTTTGGGTGTTACGCGTTCAGTTAGTTAGGCTATCTATTAGCTGCTTTTCCTACCTTTGCTGCCTCTTCTATACGCGTATGCTACCCAGCAAATATAAATGCGGAATGCCTTCTCATGTCGAAAAAAACATCTGCTTCCATGCCCAGGAAAGCTCGCCAGAATAGCGTCACTGGAAAGAGTGTTCCGTCATCGCTGCATAAGGCAAAAAAACTGGCAGAGCGCCAACCGCAAAATGCGGCTGCCTGGAAACAGCTTGGGGCTGAGCTTTCAGAGGCAGGCTTGCGCCAGGAAGCGCTAGAAGCCCTTGATAAGGCGCTTATGCTGACACCTAACGATGCGGAGGCACTGGCTGTAAAAGGCAGGATTACTCACCAGCTAGGTGACCCCGAGCAAGGCTTGGCGCTCTTAAAAGAAGCGGTAAAGCGCCAGCCAGGTTTTGCAAAAGCCCAGCACTATATCGGTTATATTTACTACACGCAGGCGCGTTACGACGATGCCCTAACCTACGCAGATGAAGCGTGCCGCCTGGCGCCTAATGATGTTGATATGCTCAACACACTAGGCAACGTCTTGATGCAAAAATTTGAATATTCGCGGGCGCAGAAAACGTTAGAGAAGGCAGCGCAACTTGCACCAAATAATTATCTTTCCTGGAATAATCTGGGGAATGTATATAATGCTGTGGGCGACCTTGATAAAGGCTTGGATGCTTATCAACAAGCCCACCGTATTAATCCCCTGGCGCCTGGCCCTTTCTCAAATATTATAACTACATGCCATTATCATCCTCATAAAACGGCTGAGGAAATCACCGGCCTTTGTAAACAATGGGACAATAAATTTTCTGTTCAAACAACCATTAAATCCTACGACAATTTAGTAGACCCTCAAAAGCAATTAAGAATTGGGTTAATTTCTGACGGTTTTCGGGGGCATCCCGTTGGGCGAATGATAACGTCTGCTTTGGAGAATGTGTCGAAAGCGCAGATAGCCCTCTACCTCTATAGCACCAATAATGCGATTGATGGTATTACACAACGGTTACAAGCAGCATCTGAAAAATGGATGAGTATTCAGCCGCTTAATGATGAGCAAGTCGCGGAGCAAGTCGCCAGTGATAAGATTGATATTCTGATTGACCTGGCGGGTCATAATGCGGGCAACAGGGTTCTTGCTGTGAGTAGGCGTCCCGCACCGCTTCAGGTGAAGTGGGTCGGTGGTTTAATTAATACCACGGGGCTCTCTGCTATTGATTACCTTATTAGCGATAGCGTAGAAACTCCCGAGGGAGTGGATGAAGAGTACGTTGAAAAACTCATTCGCCTACCTAACGATTATATTTGCTATGTGCCTCCTGGTGGTTACGAACCCGAGGTAGGGCCCTTACCGGCACGACAGAACGGTTACATCACCTTAGGGTGCTTTAACAACGCGACGAAGCTTAACGATGTCGTATTAGAGCAGTGGGCAAAGCTAATGGATGCGCTGCCTAACTCTAAGCTAATGTTAAAGAGTATGCAGTATAAGAGCGAGGAACGTTGCCAGAAAATTAGAGAGACCATGGCACTGCATGGCATCGAAAGCTCACGGCTTATTATTGAAGGGCCCTCTTCGCACGCTGAATTATTGGATGCGTATAACAAGGTTGATATTTCACTGGACCCTTGGCCTTATTCAGGGGGCTTGACCACCTGCGAATCGTTTTTGATGGGCGTTCCCGTTGTAACGCTTCCCGGTCCTACGTTTGCAGGGCGTCATAGTGCGACCCATCTTGTTAATGCGGGTATGCCGGAGCTAGTCGTCACGTGCTGGGAAGAGTATAAGGCGCGTGTTATCGACCTGGCATCCGATCTCGATAGCCTGGCCGCTATCAGACAGCACTTGCGTCAAATACTGTTAGCGTCACCGGTGTGTAACGCCCCTCTCTTTGCGGGACACTTTACCGACGCCATGCGCGCTATTTGGCAGCGTCACTGCGAAGGTAAGCCGCCTGCTGCACTCACGTTCGATAAAGCAGGGCAAGTCACTTTCAAAGATGAAAGCGTACCGGTTGAAGTGGCTTATGCAATAGAAAACGAGGCTGCAAGTAATGATTTTAGCTGGTCGCTGCCAAGTAAAATCATAACGCTGGACAATGGTGCCGCGTTGCTGCGCCAACAAGGGGTAGAAGGGCTTCGCCAATTAAAGGCATTCGGTATTGTGGCATTCGACCCGGCGAGTCATGTGCAAAACGCTGACCAGTTCCAGGGCAGCGATGATATCCAGGTTTTTCCTCACACCGCGCTTGGTGATGGCAAGCCCGCAACGCTTTATGCCTGTTTAGATGAAACGTTGAGCAGCACGCTTGAACCTTTGCCTGAGCCGACAGGTAACGAGGCTTTAGCGACGCAAGTGCTGGCCAAACTACCGATCAGCACCATTACGTTAGATAGCATCGAAGGTTTGGAAAGCCTTGACTGGTTGATTCTTGATGGCCTTAATGATGCTGTCGCTATATTGGAAAATGGCGAAGCATCACTAAGTGAGACGTTGGCAATTCAAGTGCGTATTGTGTTTCAACCTACCCACTATCGTCAGCCAAATCTGGCAGAAATACAGCATTGGATGTCCCGGCACGGTTTTCGTTTCTATCGTTTTAATAATACGCAGCATACTAGCCAATTGCCCGATTCTGTTCCTTCGGCGCTTCGCCAGGCAACGGAGCTACAGTCCGCCGATGCGCTATTTTTACCCAGCCATGCGCGGATGAGCACGCTCTCTGATCAACAGCGAATCAAGCTCGCATTTTTGCTGCATACCGTATATGGCATCAAGGATATGGCGTATCACGTCTTGGCGGGAGCTGATACGGAGAAAGCTGAACAGTATTTGTTTACGGAAAAATTACTGGAATCCAGTACTGATGATTCTGCTAGCAATAACCTGGATGAAGCTGCTTCTGAAATGGCTTGCTCCTCGGTAAGCCAAAGGCAGCCTGTCGCTGATAATATTTCTCAAGATATTGATGCGCTCTTAAGTAGCGATACTGTGTTCCAACAAAAAAGTGTAGACAAGGCCGCTGGGAATGATGCTAAGCCTGTTTCAACGCCTACTAGCGCACAGACGAATAAAAAAACTACAAACTTGTGGGAGCTTGAGGAGCCAATCCAGGTAGTGGATGTCGGCGCAAACCCTATTGATGGAACGCCGCCTTATGCCGGGCTTCTTAAGCGTGGTTTGGTGAGTCTAGTGGGTTTTGAGCCACAGAAAGAGGCCTTGCAAAAGCTGCTAGAGATGAAAGGCCCCAATGAAACGTACCTACCACATGCGGTTGGCACCGGCGAGCGGACTAAACTTTATATCTGCCAAGCTTCAGGCATGACTTCAACACTTAAACCTAATAATCAGGTGCTTGATCACTTTCAGGGCTATCCGATTTGGGGGAAAGTTAAATCGATCGAAGAAATCGATACTGTCCGGCTGGATGATGTCGCTCAAATTCAGAATATCGATTGGTTAAAAATTGATATTCAAGGCGGCGAATTAAATGTTTTCAAAAATGCTGAAAATAAGCTAAAAAATGCATTGGTTATTCAAACTGAAGTAAATTTCATACAGCTTTATGAAAATCAGCCTCTTTTCGCTGAGATTGATCAATGGATGCGCGCAAATGGCTTTATGCTGCACACGCTTTTGGAGCAAAGAAGGCGCCTGTATGCGCCGATGAAAATCAATGGTGGAATTCATCAGGGTATCAATCAATTGACAACTGCGGATGCAGTTTATGTGAAAGATATTAACCGGGTGACTGAACTCACTGAAGATGAAGTTAAAAAGATGGCTTTCATCTTACATGAGGCTTATGGAAGTTATGATTTTTCTCTTCGCTTGATAAAAACTTTCCTGGTTGATAGTTTTGAAAATGAATATGTTAAAAAAGTAAATAAGCAATTGCCTTTAGTTGTAAATAAAAATGTAGATTTTTCTTTACAGCATTGCTTTGTTGTGGGTTGTGGGCATACAGGCACCACATTGATTGCAACGATTCTGGGCGAGAATGATGCTATATATTCGATTAAAAGAGAAACAGGCTGGTTTTTAGATAACCAAGATATTGATAGTGATTTGTATAAAGAGGAGTTGCTCGCCAGAGGGTTGTGTAGTGATTGGCTTTGTGAAAAAACACCTCGCCATGTGTATTGTTATGAAAAAATAATGGCGAGATTTACTGATGCTAAATTTATAGTAATGACAAGAGAAGCAAAAGATGTTGTTGCTTCAATCAAAAATCGTACTGGCGATTTTTCTCAGGCATTGAATCGATGGCTAAACGATAGTAAGAAGTCTCTGGAGGTAAGTAGGCAGAAAAATTCGCTTTTGATACACTATGAAGATGTTGTTATCGATACCGAGAACACTATTCAAAAAATGTGTGACTGTTTAGGTGTTCCATTTTCTCAAGCCATGCTTAACTACCATGAGTCAAAAAAGGACTGGTTTGGCGTCCATCCGCAAAAAACTGATGGCAAGGGTGAGCAAGCTCACTTAGAGCGCCGTGCTTGGCAAATGCAGCAGCCAATTCAAGATAGAAGGGGGATTTGGAAAGATATATTAACCAAAGAAGAAGCAGAAACGGTTGATGAAGCATCTAGAAAAATTATGCTTGAGTTAGAGCGTATTTCAAAACCTTGAAAAATGACTTTCTCATTTGCAGCCTGAACGTATGACTTCAAAGGTTGTTTCAGACGAACTTTGGGCCATTTCTGTTACCTACGCCCCAAGTCAGTGCTCGTGGCGGCAGGTCACCTATAGCCTATCGCACTGCACTGACAGGCATTGTTTTCGTCCTTCGTTCAGGCATTCCATGGCGCATACTGCCGCAGAAAATAGGAGTGGTTCGGGCGTCACCTGCTGGCGACGATGACGGGATTGGCAGCAAGCAGGTGTATGGAATGCCTGCATCAAACCCTCTTGCAGCCATTGCACAGCGCTGACAGGCTCGACTGGTCAAGAGCTTGCATGGACAGCGCTACCGTGTCAGCCAAAAAAAGGGCAGCTATCGGCGTCGACAACCTTGCTGGATCAATCATGCCGTAGGCGAAACATTCAACCCCGTATCGCGCGGTGAGGTGTTGAAACGTGTTTTTGGCAGATTTTTTAGTTGTGTGCATAGATTCTGTGGATAAGGGGAGGGAGTTAATAGCTCTCCATACCTGACGACCAGTTGAGTTCTTGTAACTCACTGGTAAAGTTTTTTATAGCCGGGCCGATAAGCAAGTAATTACTACTAATAGGCAGGCCCGTTAATGGCGTCGATCCATACCAATTTGCCATCTATGAACGGCCAGGCGAACCTGAAGCGTAATCAGTCTGCGCTGGCGACATCCATGGAGCGCCTTTCATCCGGCTTGCGTATCAACGGCGCTAAGGATGATGCCGCAGGCCAGGCAATTGCTAACCGCATGACCAGCCAGATTAGCGGGCGCGGCATGGCGATGCGTAATGCCAACGATGGCATATCGTTGTCGCAAACCGCACAAGGCGTGCTGGAGGCGGTGAACGGTAAGTTGCAGCGTATCCGTGAGCTTACTGTGCAGGGATTGAGTGAAATTTATAACGGCGAAATGGGCGACCGTATCCAGGCGGAGATTAATCTCAACCTGAAGGAAATCGAGCGCTTGAACCAGGTTGCCGAATATAACGGCATTCCGCTTCTGGATGGCACAGCGGGGCATCTTTCCCTGCAAGTAGGCGCCAACGATGGCGAAACCCTGAACGTTAATTTAGGCGCCCCCGGCTTTAGTGTGCAAACACTGGGGCTTAAGGATTTTACCTTTCAGGGCGAACCCGGCACCATCACGCATACTGACACACTGCCGGGCCGCTCGGCGCGTATTCCTATCGACGATGCGGAGTATTCACGCGTTGCTTATGTGCCTGCTGATAACGAACCACATTTAGTGCGCTTCAATAACCGCGATGTTATCCAGCTAGGTGGCGATGGCGGGCAGCTTAAAAATGTATCGATTAGCGCATCACACGATACGGATACCCGCAATAACGACGTAACGATTAATGTTCGAGAGGCAGTGACTGAACGCACATTAGGTGAAGTTATATACTCCCGAAGCGCTGTCGACTTGGACGGCAATAGTTGGCCGTTAGGTAGCGCGGATATCGTACGTTCGGGAGGAGAGTATTGGATAGCGCGTGGGAGCGACTATACGCCCGTTGAACTTATCATGGATAACAGCCAGCGAAGTGTGGTGGCTCAGGTGCTGGAAGACACGCATGTAGCCCCGGCTGATATGCCAGGCCCCATTAGTGAAGTACGTTATATGCCAGCAGTGCAAAAAGGCAGCGCGGACTATAGCCTGACTCTGGATGGTCAGGATGAAAGCAACAGCGGCAGCATCTCTCTAGTACAGTTAAATAGCACTTATTATGTCGAAGAGCAGTTGGCGGGGGAGCAGTATGCGTATTATCCCGCTGATGTGACCAGCCAAACAGGTGGTTCGGAGAGTACGTTCACCGTGGTAAGTGAGCGTACACCAATGGGGGCGGTCACCGACCAGCCTTTTGTTGCTGGGTCATCGTTCGTGCATTTTAAGCCGAGTAATGCCAATGTGCAGGTTAACTATGTCGAGTTAAACGGCACAACGCATCAAGATGTCATGGCAGCTGAGCCTGAAAATGGTTACGTGTTTAATTTAAACGCCTTGTCAAATGGCAGCGGTGCGATGAAAACAGCCAACATCGTGCTGAACCAAAAAGGCGAGCATTTGCTGCAAACCGTTAATGGAAACGGTGACGTAATCCTTTATTACCCAGTGCGTAGTTCACTGAGTACAAACGTGGATAACAACCTGACCACGGTAACAATACGTGAGACAGATGAAGCACGCCGCATCCGCAACCCTGCTGATCCACTGGCGACATTAGACCGAGCAATCGCCCAAGTGGATAACAAGCGCAGCGAGTTTGGCGCTCTGGATAACCGGCTATTAGCCATCATTGAAAATCATGACGAAACCAATCGTCACCTTTCCGCCGCCCGCTCGCGCATTATGGATGCTGACTACGCCGTGGAAGTGACCAACATGACCAAAGCACAGATTCTGGAGCAGGCAGGTGCTTCTGTACTGGCCCAAGCAAACCAGATCCCGCAGAACGTTCTGTCTCTGTTGGGTTGATCTGAAGATTGATGATAAAGCCCATGCTTAATTGCTAGGCACCCTAAACCGGCTCCTTCATGGGGCCGGTTTTTTTAGGGGGTCGTGTGAAAACGAATGTGCAGGCTATTTCTGCCTACGATGTTATTTATGATGTAGTGCCTAATTCTGATGTTGTTGAAAAGCAGGAGGGAAGCAACCTTGATGTTGAAAATGCTGCTCAGCTTTATCGGTGAGTGCAAGTTCATCAGAAGGCGGATTAAGCGCTTTGCAGCGTACAAGCCAAGAGAGTGAATATGCTTCCCAGTGAACATGAACGCGTGGTGCTTGAGCTGGAAACGCTCATCTGTGAAACCCAAACAACCATCGAGCAGGCCGAAACCCACGGGCTAGATACAACCATGCCCGATGATTATGCCCACCTTCTTGATATCCTCGATAAAGCGATCAAGCAGCAGCACGACCATACGTTAGCGATGCTGGAAAACGACGGCTAGCGGTTAATTTTACACACATGCAACGGATGTTTTGCCTTGCTCGCGTCTCCATCATGCCACTAATTGCCTAGCTCGCTAAAATTGCTTTTTTGCCATACTGGCCGATACTTTTCGTCTAACAATAAAACGTGGGTTATAAGCAATGAATGCGCATACGCTGGCGCTGACCTGTGCCATTGGGGCCGGGTGGTTAAGCTTTAATACATTGGTGGTG
This sequence comes from Halomonas sp. 72, assembly GCF_052379785.1. NCBI lineage: Bacteria > Pseudomonadati > Pseudomonadota > Gammaproteobacteria > Oceanospirillales > Halomonadaceae > Halomonas > Halomonas sp. 72. Next base: position 10,534 of record NZ_JBQSYY010000018.1, read on the forward strand.
GCTGGTTATTTATTGGTATATAAAAGAGAGACGCTGGGGCTGGGAGAGCGGAATAGCTTTTGGCTAACGGTTGCGGGTAAACGTGATGAAAAATCCGCGGCTTCCCCTGCGGTTCCCCCACGCTCACAGCCTAGCCAAAAGCCTATAGAAGAACGTGTGCCCATGGGCTTGCCTGAGCAAGAAGAGCCGTTCCTGGAGGAGCCCATTGGCAAGCCTGAAGAGGTACCTACGCATGTATTTTACGTAATGTTCCAACAGCCGAGCATTGAGCTTAATCAGAAGGTGCAATTAGTCCTGAATAAATGGGGCGCTTACTTCGATGCAGAGTTGAAAATTTATGTGGCATTGGGCGTTACCCCACAAAACCCCTTACGTATTGCCAATGCGTATCCGCCTGGCTTGATGCCTACAGAAGAGGTATTCCAACAAGAGGACCACCTGCTGGGCGGGGTCAGCATTATCCTCAATAAGCCCAAGCGCAAACGTGGCTTTGACAAAGTGCAATTGGGCAAAATGGTGGAGTTGAGTGAAGAACTTGCCGCGTTAGGTGGGGCCTTGCTTGATGAAGAGCGCCAGCCAGCTTCGCGTAAAACCATCAGGGATATTACTGGCGGTTAATGCCCATTATGACTGCGCTATTAAGCGTGGTGGTAATTTGTAGCTACCTTTCTATTAGTGCCTGCTATCAAACACGTAGCGCAGAGTGGTTTCGCTTGCCAAACTCTAATAACCTCAATGCATAAAAACTATTTTTAATATTCTTTTTTGTGTTTATGATGTGCGTGTAACGGCTACGCTGCCTTTGCGCCTGCCACGCCTACACTCTGCAAAAGGCAAATGATCTTTGCCGATGAGGATGCTTCTGATGACTCGATCACGTCGTTTAAACACGTTAGTCGCCGCGCTTACCTTAAGTGTGGCAGGTGGTTTTGCTGCGGTTCAGGCCCAGGCAGATACCCTACGAGTGGGCATGTCGGGCGGCTATTTCCCGTTTACCTTTGTGGAGCGCGACGAACTCAAGGGTTTTGAGGTCGATGTCATGAACGCGGTGGGGGAGGTCACCGGTGATGATGTCGAGTTTGTCACGGCGAGTTTTTCGGGACTAGCAGGTATGTTGGATTCTGGCCGCATCGACACTATTGCCAACCAGATAACGATAACGCCGGAGCGTGAAGCCAAGTATGTATTTACGGCGCCCTATGTGTATGACGGTGCGCAGGTCGTTGTCCGGAAGGGTAACGATGCTATTAACGGCGTTGAGGATCTTTCCGGTAAATCGGTTGCGGTTAACCTGGGCTCCAACTACGAGCAGTTGTTGCGCGAGCTGCCGAACGCCGACGAAATTGATATCCGCACCTACGAATCCAACGTAGAGCAGGACGTAGCATTGGGGCGCACCAATGCCTTTATTATGGACCGCGTTAGTGCGACTCAGGTGATTAAGGAGCGCGGTTTGCCGTTGGAGTTGGCGGGCCAACCCTTCACGGTTATCGAGAATGCGCTGCCGTTTCGTGACAACGAGGCAGGCAATGCCCAGCGCGACCGTGTGGATGAAGCGCTAACTGAGCTTCGCGATAACGGCACGCTGCGTGAAATTTCCGAAAAATGGTTTGATACCGATATCACGCAGCAGCCGGAATAACCGCTACGCTGTAAACGGAAGCCTGTATTGAACGCGGCCGTGGGTAATCCACGGCCGTTTTGCTTATAAGCGATGCTGACATGCTAAACCTGGATTATATGTGGGGGCTGTTACCGGTCCTTTTAAGCTATGTGCCGCTCACGCTTGAAATGGCGACCCTCGCCATGCTGCTGGCGCTGGTGCTTGCCTGTCTTCTGGCCGTGATTCGCGTGACCCGTGTGCCGGTGTTGAACGGCTTTTCGCTGCTGTTTATCTCGTTTTTTCGCGGGACACCGCTGTTGGTTCAGCTTTTTCTGTTCTATTACGGGTTGCCCCAACTGGTAGAGGCGTTGGTGTCGATTAACGGCATAACCGCCGCTGTCATGGGCCTGACGCTGCACTTTTCCGCCTATATGGCTGAGTCTATTCGGGCGGCCATTGTGGGGATTGACCGCAGCCAGACAGAAGCGGCGCTCTCTATCGGCATGACGCAGTCGCAGCTAATGCGGCGCATTATTCTCCCTCAGGCGACCCGTGTGGCGACGCCCACATTGATGAACTACTTCATTGATATCATCAAGGCGACGTCGCTGGCCTTTACGCTGGGCGTCACAGAATTGATGGGAGCCACACAAAAAGAGGCCGCCAGCAGCTTTCTCTACCTGGAGGCTTTTTTACTCGCGGCGATGATTTACTGGGTCATAGTGGAAATTCTCTCCTGGGGGCAGCGTCGCCTGGAAATTTACCTGAATAAGGCGTACCAACGATGATCTCGCTTGAGGCCGTTACCAAGCGCTTTGGTAAACAAGATGTATTCACCGACATTGATTTGTCGCTTGAGCGGGGCGAGATCATTGTCATCATTGGCCCTTCAGGCACGGGTAAGTCAACGCTATTACGCTGCATTAACTTTTTAGAGCGGCCTGAGTCTGGGCGTATTACCGTTGGCGATGTGCGCGTGGATGCGCAGCAGGCGAGCCGTGCCGATATTTTAAAGCTGCGTCGGCGTACCGCGTTTGTCTTTCAAAACTATGGTTTGTTTGCCAACAAAACGGCGCTTGAGAACATCAGCGAGGGCATGATCGTCGTTGATAAAATTCCTAAGGAAAAGGCCCATTCCCGCGCCCGAGAAATTCTTGAGCGGATCGGGCTTTCAGATAAAGCCGATGCTTACCCGGCGGCGCTTTCTGGCGGGCAGCAGCAGCGTATCGGCATTGGCCGCGCCATGGCCGCGAACGCCGATGTCATTCTGTTTGATGAGCCCACGTCATCGCTGGACCCGCAATGGGTGGAGGAAGTGCTGAGCTTGATGAAGCAACTTGCCGCCGAGCAGCAAACCATGATTATCGTTACCCACGAGATGCAGTTTGCGCGTGACGTAGCGGATCGCGTGATATTTATGGATGAAGGGAAAATTATTGAACAAGCACCGCCCGAGGAGCTGTTCACCGCTCCCAGGGACCCGCGCACGCAGCATTTTCTGCGCAAAATTCTTGCGCCAACAGGCCAGCCGCTGCCTTAAAGCGTGCTGCTATTAGTGGTAGCCGCTATCTTTCATGATTACATCACCGGGCTGAAAATCGTGGCAACGTTATCGCCGATGCGGCGTAACAACGAGCGATGAATGACCTGGTCGGGGGCCACTTCATTGGCATCGGAAAGCCACGCGTTTTGGCGTTCTCTAATGCTTTTCGCTACGTCGGGTGAGTGCAGTAGAATATTATTCTCGAAATTAAGTTCAAGGCTGCGCCGGTCCATGTTCGCTGAGCCGACTAGCGTCACTGCTTCATCCACCACCAGTGTTTTTGCGTGTAAAAGGCCACCACGAAATTCGAATATCTTCACGCCAGCGGCAACAAGCTGCGCGTAATAGGCTTTGCTGATGGCGCCTACCACGAAGGAGTCGTTGCGTTGGGGCAGGATGAGCGTGGTTTGAACGCCGCGCCTGGCGCAGCCAATCAGCGCTGAAAGCAGCGAGGCGTCCGGAACAAAGTAGGGGTTCGAAATCACGACTTCATGCTGGGCGCAGTGTAGAAGGCTGGAAAACACATCCGACATGGCGCCTTTAGGTGACAGCGGCCCGGTGCCAAAGGCAATAGCCGCGCTGGCGCTGTTCATGGCTTCCGTGCTGGTTTCTGTGCAGGATGGCGGTACTTCCCAAGCGACATCAAGGTGCTCGTTGGATTCGATCAGCCAGTTGGCCGCAAACAGCAGCTGGTTTTGTATCACTACTGGCCCCTCGAAACGCAGCATGATATCCACCCAGGGTGCATACTTTGCCTTGACACGAAACTCGGGGTCGGCGCAGTTCTGGCTTCCGCAGTAGGTTAGTCGGTTATCCACCACGACGATCTTGCGATGGTTTCTAAGGTCTGCGCGGTTTCCAAGCAGTGCGTCAAGCCCAAAAGAGACCTTCAGCGATACGCACAGTTGAACACCGGCGGCTTTCATTGCGGCCCAGTGCTCTGAACGGGTAAGCGCTCGCGAACCAATACCGTCCACAATGATGCGGCATGTCACGCCACGTTCAGCCGCGCGCTTAACGGCCTCTACAATCTTGAGGCCGTTGTTGTCAGTAAGCCAAATATAAAAGGAGATATGAATGCTCTCCTTGGCGGCATCGAAGTCTTCCACCATCGCGTCGATCGCTGCGTTGGAGTCGGCGGTTAACGTGGCGGTGTTGTGGTCAGTGACGCCGCTATGCGCCAGATGCTCACAGGCGCGAAAGGCGGGCCGAAAACGATCTGGCACATGCTCCAGAGCCGATGTTTTCCCTACGTTATAGGCTTTCACCAACCGTGTGACGGTGCCAATTGCTTTGCGTCGTGACCGGCGCGATATCCAGGGTTCGCCAAGTATCAGGTAAGCAATGATGCCTAAACCAGGTAGAAACGAGAGAATCAATATCCATGCGGCTCGGGAGGCGGGCTCTTTGCCCTCTACCGTCAGCACGCGGATCACCAGGGCGACGTAGGCCAGCATATGAGCGGCAAACCAAAGAGAAAAATCCGACATAGTGAGTCCGTCTTTAATAGTGAAGTTGTTCGAAAGTATGACTATCCCTGAACGCCATAGGGCCTCCATTAGTAGTCACGGGGGGCCGTGCGGCTAACGCAGGCCTCAGAGGTAAATAAGCTAGCGGATCGGCCGCCAAAGAACGCCGCTGCAAACACCGGTTTTTTATATTTAATGGCAATAATGTAGAAGATGCTGGGCAAAGTCCATGTCGCTTCTTTTGAGAGCGCCTTGTAAACCATTCGGTTAGCCGACTGATGCAATAAAACATTGACAACGTGTGGCAAGCAAGAATAGTGCGTGATAGACTACGCCATCCTCTCAGACAAGACCCGTGGGCGGGCAGGCAATTTGACTGCCAGCTACACTATTTGACAGAGCTTAAAGGCTTGTCGAATCAATTGGTTGTTAAGGAAAGTCGCGTTATGGGCAGCTTTTAGAGTGAACATGAGCGTGGCGAACACATAGTTAATCCGTTGCCGAATTTGCGGCAACCTTTATTCTCCAAGGAGATACCTGTGGCGAACAGCAAGCAAGCACGCAAGCGCGCCCGCCAGGCCGAGACTCGTCGCGTCCTGAAAGCCAGCCAGCGCAGCATGGTCCGCACCTATATCAAGCGTGTGATCAAAGCGATCAACACCGGCGACCACGGCAAGGCGATGGAAGAGTTCAAGGTAATGCAGCCGGTCGTTGACCGTATTGCTGATAAAGACGTGCTGTCCAAGAAGAAAGCAGCGCGCCTGAAAAGCCGTTTGAACAAGCGTATTAAGGCACTGGCGGCGTAAGCCGGCAGGCGCCATAAAAAAAACCGGCTACGGCCGGTTTTTTTGTGTCTGATGGTTTTATCTAATGACTCTATGATGGGTATTGGCCATCCGCGCCTATGGATCCAAAAATGACCTCAAACACGCCGCCGAATGAAACTTCCGCCGCGCCTGGCGCGCCGCCACGCCGCGGGCTAATGCGCTCGGGGCTGGTGGTCAGCTCCATGACCATGCTTTCTCGCGTGATGGGCCTGATCCGTGACGTGGTGGTGGCGACGCTTTTGGGCGCCGGGAATGGCGCGGATGCCTTTTTTGTCGCTTTTAAAATTCCTAATTTTTTGCGTCGCCTGTTTGCTGAAGGTGCCTTTAACCAGGCCTTTGTGCCGGTGCTTTCCGAGTACTCGACCCAGCGCAGTAAGCAGGAAATTCGCGAGTTACTCAACGCCGTAGCCGGTAGTTTAACCGCGCTGCTGGCTTTGATTACCGCGCTTGCGATGCTGTGCGCGCCCTGGCTTATCTGGGTGTTTGCGCCCGGTTTTGGCAGTGACCCCGCCAAGCATGCCTTGACCGCCGATATGCTGCGCCTCACGTTTCCGTATTTGCTGCTGATCTCGCTCACGGCTTTTTCTGGCAGCGTGCTAAATACCTGGAACCGTTTTGCAGTGCCCGCCTTTACGCCGGTTTTGCTCAACCTGTCACTCATTGGCGCCGCGCTCTTTTTAATGCCGTTAATGGATGAGCCCGCCATGGCGCTGGCCTGGGGCGTGCTGATTGCAGGTGCTGCCCAGCTGATTTTCCAGGTGCCGTTTTTAATCCGTTTGGGTTTGATGCCCACGCCTTGGCCGAACTTCGCTCATGAAGGCGTTAAACGCATTTTAAAGCTGATGGGCCCGGCGTTGTTTGGGGTTTCGGTCTCGCAAATTAACCTGCTGCTGGATACGGTGTTGGCGTCACTGCTGGTGGCGGGCAGTGTCTCCTGGCTTTACTACTCTGACCGCTTGGTAGAGCTGCCGCTCGGCGTCTTTGGTGTGGCGATAGCTACGGTGATATTACCCGCGCTTTCCAAGCGCCACGCTGAACAGTCAAAGGCGCATTTTGCCGCCATGCTCGACTGGGCGATCCGGCTAGTGCTTTTGGTGGGCCTGCCTGCCGCACTGGCGCTGGCGGTATTGGCCGAGCCGCTATTGATCACGCTATTTCACTATGGCGCAATGACCGACCACGATATTCAGATGGCCGCGATGAGCCTGCGTGCCTATGCCTTTGGCCTGGTCGCCTTTATGCTGATTAAGGTATTGGCGCCTGGTTTTTTTGCCCGCCAGGACACCAAAACGCCGGTGAAGGTGGGTATTATCGCCATGGTCGCTAATATGGTGTTCAACCTGATGTTGATTTGGCCGCTTGCCCATGCCGGGTTGGCGCTTGCTACGGCGCTTTCGGCATTTTTGAACGCGGGTATGCTGGGGGTGTTGCTGTACAGGCAGGATGTGCTGGTTTTCCAGCCGGGCTGGGGTCGGTACGCGGTGCAACTGCTGGGCGGTAGCGGTTTGATGTGTGCCGCGCTCTATATGGTGTCGCCAGAGTGGCACGCGTGGCTTGCGTTTAGCCTGTGGCAGCGTGTTGCCTGGGTGGCCGGGCTGGTAGGTTTAGGGGGCGGGATTTATGTTGTCTGGCTTACCGCGCTGGGTCTGCGGCCACGGCATTTTAAAATGCAGAGCTAAACCCTACAGCGGCAATGCGTGGCCGAACGCTTAAAAGTCACGTTGGATCGGCAGAGAGTTAGACATATATCACGGTAGGTTCGCTATAATCAGAGCTTTTTAAGCTTCACCCAAACCCAACAAGGCTTGGGAGCGGCAAATTATTAACACGGCTGAGGTGCCATGCGCGTCATTCGAGGACTGCACAATCTGGTAGCGGCACAGCGTGGCTGCGTCGCTACTATTGGAAATTTTGACGGTGTGCATCGTGGCCATCAGGCAATTTTGCAGCAGTGCCGCGAGCACGCCGCACGCCTAAACGTGCCGCTAACCGTGGTCGTGTTTGAGCCCCAGCCGCGTGAGTACTTTGCGGGTGACCAGGCACCACCACGGCTAACGCGCTTGCGTGAAAAGGTGCGTCTGTTGGGCCAGTACGGCGCTGAACAGGTGCTGTGCCTGCCGTTTAATAATGCCCTTAGAAGCCTGACCGGGCGCGAATTTATTGATCAGGTGCTGATCGAAGGGCTAGGTGTTAAACATCTGGTCGTTGGTGATGACTTCCGTTTTGGCTGTGACCGTCAGGGCGACTTTACGCTGCTGGCAGCGGTGGGCGAAGAGCAGGGCTTTGGGGTTGAACATACCCGCACCTTTACGGTTGAGAACGAGCGAGTTTCAAGCTCACGCGTGCGTACCTTGCTTGCCAGCGGTAACTTTGCCGCAGCGGCCAATCTGTTAGGGCGGGCGTATTCGCTGGATGGGCGTGTGGTACGTGACCAGCAGCTTGGTCGCACCATTGGTGTGCCCACGGCGAACCTGCCCCTGTTGCCTCAGCCCTTAACGCTGCGCGGTGTTTATGCCGTTGGGGTGACGCTTGAAAACGGCCAGCGCTACCACGGAATTGCTAACGTCGGCTTTCGGCCGACGGTTGGCTCCAAGCGGCCCACGCTGGAAGTTAACCTGTTTGATTTTGACGGTGACCTCTACGACAAACGCATGACGGTATTTCCCTGTGCGCGGCTTCGTGGGGAAGTGAAATTCGACAACTTTGATGCACTAAAAGCGCAAATTGAGCGCGATCAGGGCCAAGCGCATCGCTACTTCGCGACGGCAGTCACTGACGGCCATAACGCGCTGCCGCTAGCCTCGGCCCCTCTTGGGCGTGAGGCTATGGTCTCCAAGGCTCAGGCTTCCAAGCCCCAGGTTTCCAAGACTCAGGTTTCCAAGACACAGGTTTCCAAGACAATTTCTTCTGATCCTTCTTCGGCGGATGACGCTGCCGATGCTAACAACGGCTGACCGAACCATGGACTATAAGCACACGCTAAACTTGCCTGAAACCGACTTTCCTATGCGTGGCATGTTGCCTAAGCAGGAGCCGGGACGCGTTTCACGCTGGCAAGATATGAACCTGTACCAGCGCTTGCGCGAAGCGCGTGCTGGCGCACCGCTGTTTGTACTGCACGATGGCCCTCCCTACGCCAACGGCAGTATCCATATTGGTCACGCCGTTAATAAAATTTTAAAAGATATTATCGTTAAATCGAAAAACCTGGCGGGCTTTGATGCGCCTTACGTGCCGGGCTGGGACTGCCATGGTCTGCCCATTGAGCACAAGGTAGAAACCACGCACGGTAAGCACCTGGCGCCTGCAAAAGCGCGAGAGCTATGCCGTGAGTACGCGGGTGCTCAGGTTGAAACACAGCTGGCTGATTTTGTGCGCTTGGGGATTATTGGTGATTGGAATCATCCCTACCGCACCATGGACTACGCCAATGAAGCCGGCGAGATTCGCGCACTGGCCGACATGGTCGAAGCGGGCTACGTCTTTAAAGGTCTGAAGCCGGTTAACTGGTGCTTTGACTGTGGCTCGGCGCTGGCTGAGGCGGAAGTCGAGTATCAAGACAAGAAGTCCGACGCGATTGATGTCGCCTTCCCGGTGGAAGATGCCGATAAGCTGGCCGCTGCGTTTGGCTTAACCGCGCTGCCCAAACCGGCGGCGGTGGTGATCTGGACCACCACGCCGTGGACCATCCCCGCCAACCAGGCGCTCAACGTTCACCCCGAATTTACCTACGCGCTGGTCGATACCGGCGAGCGGCTGTTGTTGCTGGCTGAAGAGCTGGTCGAAAGCTGCCTTGAACGCTTTGGTTTACAAGGCGAGGTCATCGCTACCACTCGCGGTGAAAAGCTAGACCTGATCAACTTCCGTCACCCCTTCTACGATCGCCTATCACCGGTTTATCTGGCCGATTACGTCGAGTCTGAAGTGGGCAGCACCGGTATCGTTCACTCTGCGCCTTCTTACGGCCTGGATGATTTTAATACCTGCCGCGCCCACGACATGAGCTTTGACGACATGCTGAACCCGGTACAGGGCAACGGCGTGTACGTTGATGATCTGCCTTTCTTCGGCGGCCAGATGATCTGGAAAGCTAACCCGAACATCGTCGCCAAGCTTGAAGAAGTGGGTGCGCTGATGGCGCATAAGCCCATCGTGCACAGCTACATGCACTGCTGGCGCCATAAAACGCCGGTCATCTACCGTGCGACAGCCCAGTGGTTTGTGGGCATGGATATTCAGGGGAAAGACGGTAAAACCCTGCGTGAGCGTGCGCTGGAAGGCATCGAGGCGACCCAGTTCACCCCCGCCTGGGGGCAGGCGCGCTTGCACAGCATGATCGCTAATCGCCCGGACTGGTGCATCTCGCGTCAGCGTAACTGGGGCGTGCCGATTCCGTTCTTCCTGCATAAGCAAACCGGCGAGCTGCATCCGCGCACCATTGAGCTGATGGAAGAAGTCGCCAAGCGCGTGCAGGAGCAAGGCATTGATGCCTGGTTCAGCCTCGACGCCGCTGAGCTGCTGGGCGCGGAAGCCGCCGAATACGACAAGACGACTGATACGCTGGATGTCTGGTTTGACTCCGGCACCACGCACCGCCATGTGCTGCGCGGCTCTCATCCGCATGGCCATGAAAGCGGCCCGCGAGCTGATTTGTATCTGGAAGGCTCTGACCAGCACCGCGGCTGGTTCCACTCGTCGCTACTGACCGGTTCAGCAATTGACGGTCACGCGCCGTATCGTCAGCTATTGACCCACGGCTTTACCGTCGATTCGCAAGGCCGTAAGCAGTCCAAGTCATTGGGTAATGTCATCGCGCCGCAGTCGGTGATGGATAAGTTGGGTGCCGACATTCTACGTCTCTGGGTGGCCTCGACGGATTACTCCAATGAAATGGCCGTGTCGGATGAGATCCTCAAGCGTACGGCGGACGTGTATCGGCGTATTCGCAACACGTCGCGCTTTCTTTTGGCCAACTTGACCGGCTTTGACCCGGCGCGCGACATGGTGGCTTTTGAGGATATGATCGCTCTGGATCGCTGGGTCGTTGACCGCGCACTGCAGCTCCAGGAGCGCATTCAGAAAGCGTATGAAGAGTACCGCTTCCTGGACGTGTATCAGCAGGTGCATACCTTCTGCGCGCGCGACCTGGGCGGTTTCTATCTGGATATCATCAAGGATCGCCAATACACCACGCAGGCTGATTCGCTGGCACGCCGTAGCTGTCAGAGCGCGCTCTATCATGTTATCGAGGCGCTTTCGCGTTGGGTCGCTCCGATTCTCTCCTTCACCGCTGAGGAGATTTACGAGCATATCCCGGGCAAGCGTGGCGACAGCGTGCTGCTGGAAACCTACTATACCGACCTGAAGCCCCTTGATGCTGACGCTGAGATGGGGCATGAATACTGGGAAGCAGTGCTAGAGGTCAAGCAGGCGGTGAATAAGCGCTTGGAAGAAGCGCGTAGCGAAGGGGCCATCAAAGGCTCGCTGGACAGCGAAGTCACCCTTTACGTCAGCGACGAACTCAATGTGTTGCTGTCACAACTGGGCGACGAGTTACGCTTTGTGCTGATTACCTCGGAAGCGACCCTCAAGCCGCTAGCGGATGCCGAGGCATCTGCCTACAGCGAGCTAGAAGGGCTCAAAGTAGCGGTGGTCGTCAGTGCGTTTGAGAAGTGCGAACGTAGCTGGGAGCGCCGCCCTGACGTAGGCTCGCATCCTGAGCATCCCACGCTGTGCAAGCGCTCGATTCTTAACCTGCCGGATGGCCCGGGTGAGGTGCGTCACTATGCCTGAGTCGGTCTCGTCCAACGCGCGGCCGCCCATGCGCCAGCCGCTGCGCTGGCTGTGGTTGGCCGTTGCCGTGATTGTGCTGGATTTAGCCACCAAGGCGATTGCCAGCAGCCAGCTGGGGTATCTGCAGCCGGTAGAAGTGCTGCCGTTTTTTAACTTCACCTTAATGCATAACACGGGGGCGGCCTTTAGTTTTTTGGCTTCCCACCCTGGTTGGCAGCGTTGGTTTTTCGCCATTATTGCCATTGGTGCAAGCGTGGGCCTGACCATCTGGCTTTCGCGGGTCAGGGCCGATGAAAAGCTGCTGGCCATTTCGCTTCCGCTGATTATCGGTGGGGCGCTTGGGAATCTCTATGACCGCCTGGTGCATGGCTACGTGGTCGATTTTTTATCGTTTCATGTGGCCGGTTGGTACTATCCCGCCTTTAACGTGGCAGACATCGGGATTACTCTGGGGGCCATTGGGTTGATTTGGGAGTCAGTGATGGGCGACCGGCGGCGTAAAAAAGCCCACTCAACGAAGTAACCCGCGACCTCTAACTCGGTTAGCATTAATCAGGCCCTGGTGGCAGTATGCCAGGGCCTTACCACATAGCGAGCAGTGTAATGAGTGATTACCTGATTGATGAGGGGATGGAAGTGACCCTGCACTTCACCCTGAAACTTGAAGATGGCACGGTAGTAGACTCTACCAAAGAGAAGGCACCGGCCACCTTTCAGTACGGTGACGGCAATTTGCCACCCGGCTTTGAGCACCCGGTTAAAGGCATGACAACGGGCGAGACAGGTACTTTTCAGGTCTCTCCCGAGCATGCCTTTGGGCAGCACAATCCGCAAAATATCCAGACGTTAAAGCGCGCTGATTTTGGCGATGAAACGCCTGAAATTGGTATGGTGATGTCGTTTGCCGATAAAGCGGGAACGGAATTGCCTGGTGTGGTCAAAACCATTGAAGGCGACCGCGTCGAGGTGGATTTTAATCATCCGCTGGCGGGGCGCACGTTAACCTTTGAGGTTGACGTACTGGATGTAAAACCGGTTACAACGCACTAGTCTTTAGCATTAGCTGGGTTCTTATTCACTAAACGGTGCGGTAACGCATCAAGGCACTACTATGCAATCGACGCAAGCACAGCCCATACAGATCAAATTGGCCAATCCGCGTGGTTTTTGTGCCGGCGTGGATCGCGCTATAGACATCGTCAACCGTGCACTGGATGTGTTCGGGCCGCCTATCTATGTGCGCCATGAAGTTGTCCACAACCGCTTTGTAGTGGAAACGCTGCGCGAGCGTGGGGCTGTCTTCGTGGAAGAGCTCGACGAAGTGCCGGATGACGTGATCGTCATTTTCTCTGCGCATGGCGTGTCTCAAGCCGTACAGTCCGATGCTGACCGGCGTGGGCTGAAAGTGTTTGATGCCACTTGCCCGCTGGTCACCAAGGTGCATTTGGAAGTCTTGCGCTACGCCAAGCGGGGGCACGAGTGCGTGCTGATTGGGCACGCAGGCCATCCCGAAGTAGAAGGCACCATGGGGCGCTATGACACGGCGCATGGCGGTCGCATCTATCTAGTCGAAGATGAGCAGGACGTTGCCAGCCTGGAGGTCAAGGATCCTTCCAGCCTTGCCTTTGTGACCCAAACGACGCTGTCGATGGATGACACGGCCAAAGTGATTGATGCGCTGCGCGAGAGGTTTCCCGAGATCAGTGGGCCGCGTAAAGATGATATTTGTTACGCCACACAAAACCGTCAGGATGCGGTGCGTGAACTGGCCGCGGACAGTGATCTAGTGCTTGTAGTGGGCAGCCCCAATAGTTCCAACTCTAACCGCTTGCGCGAGCTTTCCGAGCGTATGGGAACACCGGCGTACCTGATAGATAATGCCGACCAGATTGAGCCAACGTGGCTTGAAAACGTCGGCCGCATCGGCGTAACGGCGGGTGCCAGTGCCCCGGAAGTGCTGGTGAAAGGCGTAATTGGCAAGCTTCAGTCATTGGGTGCTTCCATGCCGGAAGAGCTAAAAGGCCGCGAGGAGAGCATTACGTTCTCCATGCCCAAAGAGCTGCGCGAGCAGGTAATCGTCAGCAGCTGATGCACTGCGTATGCGGTGGCTGATGCAGGAGCATCACGTGAGGTTTTCGCTTTATCCTTACTCTATTCGCGCAGGCCGCTCGATAGAGCGTCAGCGCGGTTTTACGCTTCTTGAGCTTGTGGTGGTGATGGGCATTCTCGGCCTTGTCGCTGGCATGGCTTACTCTGCCTACACCCGCTACCTGCAAACATCCCTGCGCACGGATGCGCATGCGGGGTTAAGGCAGGCGGCGGCTGAGCTAGCGCGCTGTCACGCCCGAACCTACTCCTACCAAGAGTGTGAGATGTCCCGCTTGTCACCAAGCGGGCATTATCGCATTGCCTATTCTGAACGCCAGGACAGTCGCTATGTGCTAAGCGCGTCGACTGAGCGAAAAGATGGCTGTGGCCAGGCCATAACGCTCAGTAGTCAAGGTGAACGCTTGCCCGAGACGTGCTGGTAAGTGCGGCGCCAAGAGGGGGTTACTCTGGTTGAGGTGTTAATTGCCTTGGCCTTGCTGGCGTTTGGGCTGATTGGCATCGCCGCCATTCAGCTAACGTCGCTGCAAAGTGCCGCTTCGGGCTACCAATACTCCGTGGCAAGTGTGGCAGCCCTGGATGCCCAGGAGCGCGCCTGGGCGCAGCTGGCGGCGAAGCAGAACTGCCGACACCTCACGGCGGGGCTGGAGAGTGACTGGCAGGCCGAGTGGTTTACGCCTTCACAAGCACCGCTTAACGGCGCAACGGGCACGGTTGAGAGTGCTTTTGTATCCGGAGGCTGTCAATTGACCGTCTCCATTACGATGCGTGCACGGCCTTCCCATCAAGCGGCTGACCATTTTGACTACGTGTTTACCTTGCCCTTTATTGAAGCGCGCTATGCTGGCGAGGCGCCTAATGCTCAATAAGCGCCAAGGGGGATTTACACTGGTTGAAATGATGGTCGCGATGGTGATCGGCGCCATTATTATTTTGGGTGCAGGCCAGCTTTTGTTAACCACTGTGACGACCTTTCAGCGCGTCGAGGCCATCAGTCGCGAGCAGGAAGCGCTTGTTTTTGCCGTTCAATCGCTCACCCGGGACATTCGTAAAGGCAAGGCAGGCCAATATGAGATCAATGACTCGCTGGTCGATGCGACCACCTGTGCATTACGCCATAACAGCCAGCCCTTGATAGAAGGGCTTTATAAAGGCGGTCACGCATGCGACTCGCTTAGCCTGTTTGAGAAAGACGCCGGTGGTATAGCAGGGCTTTATCGGATAACGCTCCAATTTGCGGGCGAGCGCCAAGCACCGTTTGTATGGCATGTGATGCAGCGTGATCACGTTATTACGCGTCGTACACCTCTTCCCGCCACGGAGGGCAGCCCATGAAGCATCAGCAGGGTGCTGCGCTGGTGATCGTTATGGCACTTCTTTCTGCCGCGCTGCTGCTGGGCGTAGCGAGTATGCGGACGGCGTTAGTCGATGAGCGTTTGGCGGGTAATTTTCGAATTGCCGTTCAGGCCCAAATGCTGGACGAGAGCCTGCTGGCTGTCTTGTCGGACCGCCAGTATGCAGCATCGCGGGATGCCTTCTTGAACCGTTTACTAACGTATCCACCCGCCTTCAATATCGGCGATAAGCGACAGCTGCAAAGCGATGATAGTCAGGCGTTGTTGCCACGCCAGGCGCTCAACGCACTGCTTGAGGCATTGCCAATAGCGCAAGCCGAGGGCCAAAGGCGGTTACTTGATGACCTCATCATTGATATTGAACGGCTGGCGGATCAGCGCGTTGCCATCACGGCCAGAAGCGGTGGTACGTCTGCCAGTACACACGCTGTTTTTGTGAGGCAAAGCCCGGAAGAAGCAACGTGGCGGCTGGCAGGATTGCGCTGATGGCATTCGCCACGCGTAAATCTGCGCGTTATGATAGGGCTATTTGCCCAAGAGCCTAAACACAATGAGTCAAACTGCTAAAACCCGCGTCTTAACCGGTATTACGACGACCGGTACACCGCACTTAGGCAACTACGTTGGTGCGATTAAACCGGCGATTGAAGCAAGCCAGGACCCCAATGTTCAGTCGTTCTATTTTTTGGCGGATTACCACGCCCTGATCAAGTGCCAGGACCCTGCGCGCGTGCAAGCGTCACGCCTGGAAATTGCCGCTACCTGGCTGGCGCTTGGGCTGGATACCGACAACGCCATTTTTTACCGCCAGTCTGATTTGATTGAAGTTCAAGAACTCTCGTGGATGCTTTCCTGCGTGTGTGCCAAAGGCCTGATGAACCGCGCCCACGCCTACAAGGCCGCCGTGGCTGAGAACGAAGAAGCAGGCGACCAGGACGCGGACAAAGGCATCACCATGGGGCTTTTTGGCTATCCGGTATTGATGGCTGCCGATATCCTGATGTTCAACGCCAAAAAGGTGCCGGTAGGGCGCGACCAGATTCAGCATATCGAAATGGCACGTGATATGGCCGGGCGGTTCAACCACCTCTATAAAGGGCAGTACTTTACGCTGCCCGAAGCGGTGGTGAATGAGAAGGTGGAAGTGTTGAAAGGGCTGGACGGGCGCAAAATGTCCAAAAGCTATAACAATACGATTCCGCTGTTCTCACCCGAGAAAAAGCTTCAAAAGCTGGTGCGTAAAATCAAGACCAACTCGCTTGAGCCCGGCGAACCGAAAGACCCGGATACCTGCACCCTGTTCCAGATATACGCGGCATTTGCCAATGAGAGCGAAACGTCTGCTCTGCGTGAACAGTACGCCGCCGGTATTGGCTGGGGCGATGCTAAAAACCAGGTGTTTGAGTATATCAATGCGCAACTGAGCGAACCCCGCGAGCGCTACAATGCGCTAATGGATGACCCTGCCTATATTGAAGCGGTGCTGCAAAAAGGCGCTCAGCGTGCTCGGGAGGAGGCTGCGATAACCATGGATAAACTGCGCTCAGCGGTCGGCCTTGGGCGTTTTATTTAAGCTTATTAGCGGCTGAGTAACTAAAAACCCCTTCCAATTGGAAGGGGTTTTTTAATGCGAGCATCGAAAAGGTTTAGCCTTCGATAGGTGCGCGCCAATCGTCCGAGCCAGAGGTGCCGGCAACGGTGTGTTCCCAGTCAATCTTACGGTACGCCAAGGAGACGTCCATCAACTGGGTGAATTCTGACTTGTTAATGTCCTGAGCGTGCGGCATGCGCAGGTTGATATCAACAATAGTGGCATCCGTCAGTGACGTGGTGAAGAAGTGCTCTTGCTTGCCTTCCACAGAGGTGCGGTACCATTTCAGTGTCACATTGGGCAGCATCTCACCAGAGGCGAGAGCGTTATACATCAGTGGCACAGACTTGTTTAAAGCAACTGTGAAAACGAAGGGTTTGTGGGCGCGCTGACCGGAAGGCTGGCCTGACTGCGGGTCAGTTGGCACAGTGACGACATGCTTGAACTCTTGTACCAGCATTTCGTCTTCGTGGCCCTCAACGTAGATGTTGCCTACGGAATCAGGTGTAAAAGCACCGGCAGTAATGTTGCCCTGAGTTTGGCCTTCGATGCTGATATAACATGGTGTTGGCATAGTCTGCTCCTTGACGAAAAAGTGAATAATGTCCAGTGGACACGAATATAGAGGGCAAGTGCTATGCCATTGTTTTTTTTTGTTTATTATTCATAGGGTTATTTGTTTAGTTAGTTATAATTAGGCAATGGTTCGCTTGTTTTCAAGCAACTCCTTGCCTGCCTGGCAATAAATTGCTTGTTTTCGCGCTAGAAATAGGTATGTGCGTAACTTTGTGTATAAAAAGATTCTTTTTGTATCTTTGGGTAAGTAGTGTTGTTCGTGTTTGTTATTGGCTTGGCCTGTTTTACAGCTAAAAACAGCCTTGGCCTCCTCTTATTCTGTTTCCTTTCCATGAAGATTGCGCTTAAAAGTGGGTAATCATGTAAGCCATCACTGATAGTTTTTGTAAGATATTTCTTACAAGCGCCTTTTCTAAAAATATAATATTTAAGTCTTGCTCTAATATGCTGCGTTCTTCGCGGATAATCCGGTTAAATGGACGGTTTTTCACTGCCAGCGTTTTGTCTCCACTTTTTGGGGGCAGGTAGAGAATTTATCCCTGTTTCGCTAACGTTGCCTGATTGAGAATTGTTCACGGTTACATTAAGAAACTTCTTCCAGGGCGGAGTGACATGGCTAAACAAGGAACCGTTGCGCCTAAAGAGCGCATCAACATTAAGTACGTGCCAGCTACCGATGGCCAACAGGCTGAGACTGAGCTTCCGTTAAAATTGCTGGTTGTTGGCGATTTTAAAGGCGGTGAAGAAGAAACCCCTATCGAAGAACGTCAGGCTGTTTCGGTTGATAAAAACAACTTCCAGTCTGTTATGCGTGAAGCCGGACTGACGCTTCAAGCTGCTGTGCCTAATCGCTTGGACGATAGCGAAGAGCCGTCGGATATGGCGGTTGATCTCACCTTCAAATCGCTCGACGATTTCTCGCCAGATGCCATTGCCAAGCAAGTTCCCGAACTGCGTAAGCTGGTCGAGTTGCGCGAAGCCCTGGTAGCCCTTAAGGGGCCGTTGGGCAATGTCCCGGCATTTCGTGACCGTTTGCAGAAGCTTCTTGAGAACGATGATGCTCGCCAGCAACTTTTGAACGAGCTGGAACTGCTGGATACCGATAGCACGAGCGAATAACGGTTTATCGCAAGTAGCGCACCTATCAAACGGTAAAACGAATTCGAGGCACAGCAATGAGCAAAACGGCTAAGCAGCAAGCAGCAGTAACAGAAACAACAGAAGGTTCGCTTCTTGATCAGGTCATGGCCCAAACGCGGATGGCCCCGGCAGATGAAGGCTACGACGTTGCCAAGCAGGGCGTGGCTGCCTTTATAGCAGAGCTTTTGAACAGTAACGATGAAGCACCTACCGTCAATAAATCACTTGTTGATAGCATGATTGTTGAGCTTGATCGCAAAATTAGCTATCAAGTCGACGAAATTCTGCATGAACATGATTTCCAGCAGCTGGAATCTGCCTGGCGTGGTTTGAAGCTGCTCGTGGATCGCACTGATTTTCGTGAAAATATAAAATTAGACGTTCTACATGCAACAAAGCAGGAACTGCTTGAGGACTTTGAATTCGCCCCTGAAATAAGTCAAAGCGGTCTCTACCATCACGTTTATAACGCGGGATATGGTCAATTTGGTGGTGAACCTGTTGCCGGCATCATTGGGCATTACGATTTCACGCCTTCCACCCCGGACATGAAGCTTCTGCAGCACTCCGCAGCCGTAGGTGCAATGGCGCACGCTCCCTTCATGTCGTCGGTCGCGCCTTCCTTCTTCGGTATTGATAGCTTTGAAGAACTGCCTAACATCAAGGATTTCAAGGCTATTTTTGAAGGCCCGAAATACGCGCGCTGGCGCAGCTTGCGTGAGTCCGACGATGCACGCTACCTGGGGTTAACGGCGCCACGTTTTCTGCTACGCACTCCGTACGACCCTATTGAAAATCCGGTTAAAACCTTTAACTACCGCGAAACGGTTAGTGAAGATCACGAGCATTATCTCTGGGGCAACACCTCCTACCTGTTGGCCGAGCGCTTAACGGACAGCTTCGCTAAATACCGCTGGTGCCCCAATATTATTGGCCCGCAAAGTGGCGGTGCTGTCGAAAATTTGCCGGTGCACACTTATGAGGCTTTTGGCCAGCTACAAGCCAAAATCCCGACCGAAGTATTGATTACTGACCGGCGCGAGTTTGAGATGGCCGAAGAGGGCTTTATCTCACTAACCATGCGCAAAGGCAGTGACAATGCTGCTTTCTTCTCAGCTAACTCAGTGCAAAAGCCGAAGGTGTTTCCTAATACCGCTGAAGGTAAAGCGGCGGAAACAAACTTCAAGCTGGGTACACAGCTTCCCTACATGTTCATCATTAACCGCTTGGCGCATTACATCAAAGTGCTGCAGCGTGAGCAGATTGGTTCCTGGAAAGAGCGCCAGGATCTTGAACGCGAACTTAACGCATGGATTCGCCAATACGTAGCTGATCAGGAAAACCCGCCATCCGATGTGCGCAGCCGCCGTCCGCTGCGTGCCGCCTCGATTCAAGTATCCGATGTTGAAGGCGAGCCAGGCTGGTACCAGGTCTCAATGGCAGTACGCCCGCATTTCAAATATATGGGGGCAAATTTTGAGCTATCACTGGTCGGACGTCTCGACAAGGAATAAAGGGCTGGCGAGGTCATGGCAACTGGCAGTAGTAGCTTGTTAAGTAGTCGGTTGTTTGAACGCCTTGCTGCACCCCATCAACCTGCGACTCTTAAAGAAGAGGAGCGGTTGATGGAGGTGGTCGAGTCGATCAAACGTCACTTGGTTGAATTGCTTAATAGCCATCCAGGCAACAGCCCCTGCGCGCCTGAACTGGGCCTGCTTGATTTCAATGACGCCACCATTGGTGTGCTGGACCTGGAACTCAACATCCAGCAGGCCATTCGCCAATGCATTGAACAATTTGAACCGCGTGTAAAGCGGGTTGATGTCGAGTCGCTGCCCAATTCCGGCGACCCGTTGCAGCTGCATTTTCAGGTTCATGCAACGGTAGCGTTAGGCAGGGACAGTGCGCTCACCACTATAGATCTACTGTTAAACAACAAGCGTTATCAGTGTCTCAATTGATGGACCCAAGGGGCACACATGCTCAACCGTTATTATCGCGATGAACTCAATTTTTTAAAACGCCAGGGACGCGAGTTTGCTGAAGCAAACCCGAGCCTGAGCCGGTTTCTGTCTGAACGAAGCACGGACCCGGACGTTGAGCGGTTGCTTGAGGGCTTTGCATTCCTGACCGGGCGCATGCGAGAAAAAGTGGAAGATGAGTTCCCGGAACTTACTCACTCATTGATCAGCATGTTGTGGCCGAACTACTTGCGGCCCGTGCCAAGCATGACCGTTGTGCAGTTCACGCCCATGTGGCACTCCTTGAGCCAGCATCAGCAGGTGAGCCGGGGAACCGAGCTTGCCAGTAACGCTGTTGAAAACACGTCTTGTCAGTTTCGTACCTGTCATGACGTTAGGCTTTATCCGCTGGAGCATGCAGGTGTAGAGGCGCGGCACACGCGTGAAACCTCACTTGTCGAGCTAGCGATGGATGTACAAAGTGACCAGCCCATGAACGAAATGGGGATAACGTCACTGCGTTTGCACTTGGGAGGCGATACTTACACAGCGCGCACGCTTTATTTGTGGATGAGCCATTACCTTTCACGTCTTGAACTCGACATTGATGGGAACCGTCAAACGCTTCCTGCCAGTGCGCTGAAGGCCGTGGGGTTTGAGCGTGAGCAGGCATTGCTACCCTATCCAAGCAATGTGCACCAGGGGTATCGCATACTGCAGGAGTATCTCTGTTTTCCAGAGGCATTCCATTTCTTTGATGTGCTGGGACTGGATCAGGCGCTACCGGCAACGCCTGCGCAACGGGTCACGCTTCGGTTTGTTTTTGCGCGGCCGTTGCCTACGGATGCTCGCCTCCAAAACGAACACCTGGCGCTTTACTGTACGCCTGCCATTAATCTTTTTGAGCATGATGCAGAGCCTATCGACCTGACGGGCGAGCGTAGCGAGTACCGCATTAGGCCCAGTAGTAAGGCGCCCTCGCATTATGAAATATTCAGCGTGGATAATGTGTCAGGCCGCCTGGAAGGCGAACAAAGTAGCTCGCAGACCGTTTCGCGGCGATATGTTCCCTTTGAGAGTTTTCAGCATCAGATTGAACGGGATAGAGGGCGCCAAGCGCTTCACTTTCGTGTGCGTGTTGGCAATAGCCTGCGCAGCGATGGGTTTGATCACGATATTGCGTTTATACGTGAGGATGAGCAGGAGTGCCTGGGGCGCCGGGAAACCGTTTCTCTTGCGCTGACCTGTTCCAATCGGGAACTGCCAGAGCAGCTAACCGTTGGCGATATATGTGTCGGCACGGAAAAAAGCCCCTCGTTTGCCACGTTTTCCAATATTACCCGGCCCACTCCCGTGCTTCGGCCAGCCATTGACGATGGGTTGTTATGGATACTGATTTCAAACCTGTCGCTTAACTATCTTTCGCTGCTCAATCGCGATGCGCTGTGTTCGGTATTGAGAGCGTATGACTTCCGCGCCCTGGTTGATCGTCAGGCCGAGCGCATTGCCCAAAAACGTTTGGCGGGCATTATCAGTATCGACACACAGCCGGTTGATCGTCTTCGTAAAGGCCTACCGGTGCGCGGTTTGCGCTCCGTCATGACGCTTGATCAGGATGCGTTCGGCGATGAAGGCAGTTTGTACCTGTTTGGCAGCGTGCTCGCCCGCTTCTTATCACTTTACGCCAGCATTAATTCGTTTCACGAGTTGCAGGTCATTAATCGCCATAACCAGGAACGCTACGTATGGAGCCTACAGGAAGGGCAACAGCCACAGATGTAGCGTTGGCACCCCTGATTCAAAAGGCGCGCCGCTACGAGTTTTTTCAACTGGTCGAACTGCTGCACCGGCATCACGAAGATGATCAGGAGCAACGCCATAGTGAGGGCGTGCCTTCTTTTCAACGGGTGCGCTACAAGGCCTCATCCTCGCTCGGTTTTCCGGGAAGCGATGTGTTGGCACTGGGCGTTGGTGAGCGTGGCCAGTATGAAATGGAAGTGAGTTTCCTGGGACTGCAGGGGGCGCAATCTCCGTTACCCAGCTACTACCTGGAGGCACTGGCGCATGAGTCTGCGCATCAGGAGGGCGCGGCAGGCGACTTTTTGGATTTTTTCAATCATCGCCTGTTGACCCTGATGCATCAGAACTGGCGGAAGTATCGTCACTACGTGCGCTATCAGGACAATGCGCGGGATGGCTTTTCAGCAGCCGTCTTTGCATTGGTGGGGCTTGCCGACAGTGACCTGCGCGGCGAGACCCCCATCAACTGGAGCAAGATGCTGGCTTATGCGGGGCTTCTGGCAGGTCGCTCACGCTCGCCGGATGTGGTCACTGGTATCGTCAGCCACTGCTTTGACTTGGCCAGTGTGGACATCGAGGAGTGGGTTCACCGTTGGGTGGAGATCCCGCTGAACCAGCGTAGCCGCATGGGAATGACGGGAATGACGCTGGGTGAGGACATGGTCGCAGGCGAGCGTGTGGCCGATGTAAAAGGCAAATTTGCGCTGTGTCTGCGTGGCTTGACCCTGGAGCGTTTCCGAGACTTTCTGCCCGATGGGGAAGAGCATCAACCGCTAAAGACGTTGGTTAGCTTTGTACTGCGAGAGCCGCTCGCCTATGACCTGGAGCTTGAGCTGCTGGAAAGTGAGGTTAAGCCCATGCGCTTGGGTGATGGTGGATCATGTCAGTTGGGCTGGACAACGTTTGTAGACCCTGATGGTGACGATACCTCTACGCGTCGCCGTGTACGCATTCAGATGATGAGTTAACGCATGCAAGTCGATCCGTTTGACGCCGTGACCTTAGTGGTTATGAACAGCGAACAGCTGGAAGGCTGTTCGTCCAGTAGCTATGTCTTCCAGGGGGAGGGAGGAACGCTTGGCAGCAGTGATTACGATGACTGGTTGCTACAGGACCACGCCGGAAAAGTGCGCCCTCAGCATGCCGAGATTACCAGGATGGATGGCAAGTTTTGCCTGATTGACTCAAGCGGCCACACGTATATCAATCGCGCCACGCTGCCGGTAGGGCGCAATCGTAAAGTTGCCCTGCGCGATGGTGATGAGCTGACGATTGGCGTCTATCGCCTGAAAGTACACTCAGGCGACCGGCACGCCTGGCAGCCTGGGGTCCATTCGCTCACCACGCTGATTGATGAAGAGCAAGACGACGTCACGGCGCATGAACATGCCGCTTGGCCGGTGGGAAGTAGGCAGGAGCGGCAACACCCTACTCAGCAGGAAGACCCTATAGAAGCGTTAGGCGGTGTTGTGCCCGGGGCCATGCAGCATGACCCCATGGTCGCGCTTGATAAGGAGGCCGCGCCACCCTCCACGTTGGAGCCATTGGATGCGAATCCCGGCTCGTACCGTAGCCACGCCAACGAGTGGCCACAGAAAGAGCATCGCGATGACGCGGTGCGCCTTCCCGATATCAAACCCTTGAATGGCACGACAAAACAGAGGAGCAGTGGCATGGATGAACGGCAGCTAAACGACTTGGAGCGCTCTGTTGGCGAACAGTTAGAAGATCGCTGGCAGCAGCCAACCACTCAGGCGCTGGGTCATATAGGTGCCGACCCGTTGCTGAGAGGGTTAGGGCTTGATCTGCCTTTTCGAAATAGTGAAGAACAGCAGGCGTTCCTGGAAGAGGCGGGCCATACGCTACGCGCTACTATCGATGGTCTCCGGTTACTGCAACAGAGCCAAAACGATAGCAAGTACCCGCTTCGCGATCGGCGTTTGCAGCCTATTGAAGATAATCCTATCCGGCTTGGCCTGTCGTTTGAAGAGACGGCAGAAACCATGTTCTCTGCACAACGCAGCCCCGTTCACCTGTCAGCCCCTGAAGCGGTTGCTGAAAGCCTGCGTCATCAAGGGCAGCATCAGGCAGCGGTTGAAGAGGCCATCGGTCAAGCGCTGGGTGCCATTTTGGATGCCTTCTCTCCCGAGGCGTTGCTCAAACGTTTTCACGCCTATCGAGGCGCTGGAAATCGCATTGAGAACGAAGATGGCTGGGCCTGGGAGATGTATCAGCACTATTACCGCGAGTTGAACTCTGGCCGTCAGCAGGGCTTTCAAAAGCTTTTCTGGGAAGTGTTTGAGCAAGGCTATGACCAGTCCGTACGCCGCCAGCAACGGGAGGGTGCATGAGCGCCTCAGGCCTGAGCGTGACGCTAATTCGCCTTGCCGGGCTGTTCTGCGTGCTTCTTCTGTTGGCCGGTTGTGCATCGACTCGGGAGGCTGCGGGTAAAACGTGGCAGGTAATGCGCGATCCCTCCATTCCCGTCGGCTACCCCGAAGAGCGCCCCACGACGGTGGATCTCAGCA
The DNA here is from genome assembly GCF_052379785.1 of Halomonas sp. 72. NCBI lineage: Bacteria > Pseudomonadati > Pseudomonadota > Gammaproteobacteria > Oceanospirillales > Halomonadaceae > Halomonas > Halomonas sp. 72. Next base: position 34,826 of record NZ_JBQSYY010000018.1, read on the forward strand.
TGGTGGCCGAGCCCAACATGAACCCCAATGTGGAAGGCGATGGCGCGCCGCTACGTTTTCAGGTGCTACAGCTGAAAGATGACTCCATGTTGATGGCTGCTGACTTAAGCCAGCTGCAGGAAGACCTGGAGGGAGCGCTGGGTACGAATTACCTGACCCATGACGACTTTACCTTGCTGCCGGGCCAGTGGAAGTTCTATGAACCGTTCGCGGTTGATGAAGAAACACGCTACATCGGGCTAATTGCTTTTTATGCCACGCCTAACGAGGCGGAATGGAAAAAAGTCGTGAAAGTAACCAGCAGTGGAGAGCATTACCACCTGTTGGTTCACCTCCGTGACAATGAAGTTGAGCTAAGGAAGGAGGAGTAATGGCTAGCCGGAATCGAGTGGTATGGAGCGAAGGCCTGTTTATCAAGCCTCAGCACTTCCAACAGCAGCAACGTAGCCTTGAAGGGCTGTTGGACACGCGTCTAAAAGGGGTCAGCCACTACCTTTACGGGTTTTTGTCCCTTGAGTTGAATAACGAATTTCTAAGCTTTGGGCGGGTAGCGATCAGTCGGGCCAGCGGTGTCATGCCTGATGGCGTGGCCTTTCATTTGCCTGTCGACGATGTCGAGCCAACGCCGCTTGAAATTGATGATGCAAGCATCACCAACCAGGTCGTCTATCTTGGCTTGCCGCTGGCAACCGATGGGGTGGGCGAGGTGCGCTGGCCAGGCGATGACCTTCCTGCCCGTTATCGTCACGCATCGCGTAGCGTACGGGATCTTCACTCACAAGATGGCGCCACCGCCGAACTTGAAGTCGCCAGGGTGTCGCCGCGCTTACTGCTGGAGCGTGATGACCGCAGTGGCTATGCCTGTCTAGCCGTGGCGCGCATCGTTGAGCGTCGGCCAGACGGTAGCCTGGTATTGGATGAACAGTTCCTGCCCACCCTGCTAAACGTGCAAGCGGCGCCGGGGTTACAGCGCTTTGTGGGCGAAATGGCGGGCCTGATGCGCGAGCGCGCTCGCAATATCGCCCAGAGGCTTTCTACGCCCCACCAGGCAGGCGTTGCGGATGTGGCTGATTTTATGCTCCTTCAGCTGCTTAATCGTGCTCAGCCTCGCTTCCAGCATCTGGCGCGTTTGGGGCAGCTGCATCCTGAGCGTCTCTACGACACCATGCATGAAATCGCCTGTGAGCTGGTGACTTTTACGGATGAGTCCCGGCTGCCGCCCGAATGCCCGGCCTACGACCATGATCACCCCGAACGGGCCTTCAAGCCGTTGATGAAAATGCTGCGCCAAGCGCTTTCTACCGTGCTTGAACCACGGGCAGTGGCTATCCAGTTGCAGTCACGCCGCTTTGGCCTGCTGGTCGCACCGCTTTCTGATCTCAGCCTGATCGAATCTGCCGAGTTTATCCTTGCCGTGCGCGCTGACATGCCCAACGAGCGCCTGCGCAAGCTGTTTCTTCAGCAAACCAAAGTCGCCAGCGTCGAGCGGATCCGTGATCTTATTAGCCTGCAATTGCCCGGCATACCGCTTGAGCCGCTGCCGGTGGCACCTCGCGAGCTGCCTTATCACGCAGGCTACACCTACTTCCAGTTGGACCGCCAAAGCGAAGCGTGGGGAATGCTTAACGGTGCCAGCGGCTTTGCGTTCCACGTGGCCGGGGAGTTTCCGGGGTTGGAAATGCAGTTCTGGGCGATCAGGAGTTAAACCATGCAACATCTTGTCACTGATGGGCAACGCTCGACGCGTGGGGTTGCCGCGCCGCAAAAAATGCGCCACGAGGACCTCATTAACGAGCGAGGGTTAGAGCACCTCATTCATAGCCATGCAGAGCAGCTGGACGCTGACGAGGACTACTGGTTCCGGCTGCGCGGGCATAACCTGAATCCCTTGGTAGATGCTGCCAGCAGCCTGTTAGGCATGGTGGTTAGAGTTCGCCAACTTGATAGCGCGAGTGATATCGAGCGTCTTTACCGCCAAGTGGTGGATGAAATTGCGGCTATTGAGATCGAACTGACCGAGCAGGGCTATGATCGCGCCACGCTGCTTGCCTACCGCTATGTGCTTTGCTCCTTTATCGACGAAGCGGTGATGGGTATGCCTTGGGGGCGGCAAAGCAAGTGGGCCGAACACTCGTTGTTAACCCGGTTTCATAACGAAACATGGGGAGGCGAAAAAGTGTTCTCCATTCTGGCGCGCCTGCAGCAAGAGCCTCAGCGCTATCGCGACATGCTGGCCTTTATCTACCTGTGCCTGTGTCTTGGGTTTGAAGGCCGTTATCGCGTCATGTCCCATGGCCGCGATGAATATGAACAGATTGTTCGCGCGCTAGGCGACCAGCTCTCCTCTCTGGAACAACCCGCTGAAGACACACTGACTCAGCCGCTTAAAAACGTGGTGCAGGGGCGCTCTCAGCGCACGGGTAGTTTTCCGACCTGGGGAATTTTTGCGCTCTTCGGCATCGCCATGGTGGCTGTTTATCTAGGGTTCTCATGGTCGCTTGATCAGCAGGCCGAACAGATTACGACGCTTCTTAACCAACTTTATCGCTAGGAGATACCATGCTCAGGGTAGAGCTACCGGCGCTTATTGACCGCCTTAATACGATTGCTCGCCAAGGGCTTGAGCAAGCGGCCGTGCTGTGCGCGCAGCAGCAGGCGCCTGAGGTTACCGCCGGGCATTTGCTACAGGCGATGCTTGATCAACCCCTATGCGATGTACGCTGTATCTGTGAAGACCTTGAGGTCGATACCGCTGCCTTGCGTGCCCAGTTGGCAGAAGAAACGCGCCCGCCGCGCAATCTGGAGGTGGCAACTCCCAGCTTTTCACCGTTGCTGGTTGAACTGCTCCAGGATGCGTGGCTACTGGCATCCACCGAGTACCAGCATCAGACGCTGCGTAGCGGTGCCGTCTTTACTGCTCTTTTGCATAACCCGGAGCGCTATCTTGGCGCGGGTTCAGTGCGTTTGCTTGCCGAGATTAACCGGGAAAACCTGCGCCGCCACCTTAACCGCTTGACGGCTGATTCGGCAGAGGCGCCTCAGGAAGCGAGTGCCAGCACTCAGCGTGTAGGCACGCATGGCTCTGGCGATGATAGTGCGCTTGCACGCTTTGCGACCTCACTTACGGAGCAGGCACGCAAGGGTGAACTTGACCCTGTACTTGGCCGGGATCCTGAAATTGACCAGATGCTCGATATCCTTGGGCGTCGGCGTAAAAATAACCCTATTGTGATTGGCGATGCGGGGGTCGGCAAAAGTGCGGTGGTAGAAGGGCTGGCTGCACGTATTGTGGCAGGCCAAGTGCCTACCGCGCTGGCAGGTGTAGAGCTATTGACGCTGGACCTCGGCGCTTTACAAGCGGGTGCTGCGGTCAAAGGCGAGTTTGAAAAACGCCTTAAGGCGGTGATTGATGAAGTTAAAAACGCCCCGTGCCCCACGCTACTGTTTATCGACGAAGCGCATACGTTAATTGGTGCCGGTAATCAGGAAGGTGGTGGCGATGCGGCCAATTTATTGAAACCGGCGCTGGCGCGTGGCGAGCTACGCACGATTGCCGCGACGACCTGGCGCGAGTACAAAAAGTACTTTGAGAAAGACCCGGCGCTTTCACGCCGTTTCCAGCCCGTCGCGCTTTCCGAGCCCAGCGTCGATCAGGCCTTGGTCATTCTACGCGGATTACGAGACGTGTATGAGCGTGCCCACGGCGTACTGGTCGGCGACAGCGGCCTGCGCGCGGCGGCGTCTCTTTCTGCCCGCTATTTGGCCGGTCGTCAATTGCCGGATAAAGCCATTGATGTACTGGATACGGCGTGTACACGGTTGGCGCAAGCACTGGATACGCCGCCGCGCAAATTAAGTCACCTGCAAAGCGAGCACACCGCTGCCCTGCGCGAGCGCGATCACCTGGCTCGCGAACAGTTACTGGGCCGTGAACCAGATGCCTCGATGAGCCAAGCGCTTAACGAGCGTTTGATGTCGCTTGAAGCTGAACTCGCCACGCTTGAAGCCGCTTGGCACGAGCAGCGTGAATGCGTTGATGCGATTGTGACCCTGCACCGCCAACTGTTGGATGCCGATGGCGTCTATGACAGCGATCAAAACGACGATCAACATGCTGAACTTGCCGAGCGTGAACAACAGCTGGCGCGACTGCAGCAGTCTCATGCGCTGGTCAATCCAAGCGTTGAAGAGGCCCAGATCGCTCAAGTCATTGGTGACTGGACGGGCGTACCGGTTGAGCGGATGACCAGCGATGAGCTGACGCGTTTGACCGAACTCCCCGCTCACTTGGGCGAACAGATTCAAGGCCAGAACACGGCGATCGAACGTATTCACCGCCATCTGCTGACGGCGCGTGCCGATTTGCGTCGTCCGGGTCGCCCGTTAGGTGCTTTCCTGCTTGTTGGCCCGAGTGGCGTGGGTAAAACGGAAACCGTGGTACAGATTGCCGACCAGCTGTACGGCGGTCGCCAGTTCCTGACCACTATCAATATGTCTGAGTATCAGGAAAAGCACACGGTTTCACGGTTGATAGGTTCTCCTCCTGGCTATGTAGGGTTTGGCGAGGGCGGGTTACTGACCGAAGCGATACGCCAGCGCCCTTACTCGGTGGTCCTGTTGGATGAAGTCGAGAAAGCTCACCCTGATGTGCTGAATCTCTTCTACCAGGCGTTCGATAAAGGCGAGCTGGCCGATGGCGAAGGGCGACTGATCGATTGTAAAAACGTACTGTTCTTCCTCACCTCTAACCTGGGCTACGAAGCGATTGTGGCCCACGGGCAGAATGCCACAGCGCTGGATGCGGCGCTTTATCCCGTGCTTGCCGAGTTTTTCAAACCGGCTCTGCTGGCGCGCATGGAAGTGGTGCCTTACTTGCCGCTGGATAGCGATACGCTGCGCGACATTGTTAAAGCCAAGCTCAATACCCTGTCAGCCCGTATCCGTGAGCGTCATCGTCAGGCGGATGTGGTGCTGGAAGAGGCCTTGGCTGAGGCGATATGTGCACGTGCCACACGCAGCGAAAACGGCGCTCGTATGTTGGAGTCAGTGATCGATGGTGAGCTGCTGCCGCCGCTTTCCAAGGCACTGCTTGAGCGCATGGCGCGCCGTGAGGCGGTTTCCAGCGTAGTGCTGGGCGTCGACGCGCAAAGCGGCACCTTCACGGCAGAGGTTGCCTAGCCCATGACGGAGCCTGCTGTTCCCACTACCGCTGGTTCGGCGCTATCGGCTGAGCTTTCGGCCATGCCGTTGGCGTTAACCCTGGTGGAGAGCCTCAGCGCTGCTGCTCTGCGTCAGCGCTCGGCCACGCTCTTGCAGCGCCACCTTGGGTTGGCGCTCGCGGAGTGCCTTTACATTGATGGGAGCGGGCGCTGGCTGGGTCGAGATGTCGGCGAGGACCAGTTCGACTGCGGCGACTTTCATCATCCCTATGCGCATGTTATTCGCAGTGGCAAGCCGCTGCTGCTTAGCGTTGCTGATGCACGCATTCGCTTGGATCATCCCGGCTTCCAGTCCCAGGTGGCATCGCTAGGCGCTTCACTGCATCTTCACATTCGGCCACTGCGTGGAGGGCAAAGCGGGCGTGAATGGTTGGGAGTAATCGTGCTGGCGGGTACGCAAGCACGGTTGAAGGTGCTCGCTGAAGATCCCGGCATGGCAGCGTTTGAAGGGCTTCTGTGTCGGCTATGGACGCGACTTGCCAGGGAGCAGGGCGAGCGTCACCGCTCGCAGATACTGCAAGACTCCTTGACCAAACTGAACGATGGCGCGCGGCGTCAGGCGCTGGCTGATCGGCTAGCTGAGGAGCTGCTCGGACACTCTAGCGCCATGCAGGCACTGCGTCGGCATATCGTACGAGCGGCAGAGACAAACCTGGCGGTACTTTTGCAAGGTGAAACCGGTACCGGCAAGGATCGCGTAGCGCGCGCCATGCACCAGCTTTCGGCGCGCGCGGAAGGCCCCTTTATGGCGATCAATTGCGCCGCCATCCCTGAAACGCTGCTGGAGTCTGAATTGTTTGGGCATGGTAAGGGCGCGTTCTCGGGGGCTGAGCATGCTCGAGAAGGGCTTATCAGTCAGGCTGATGGCGGTACGTTGTTTCTCGATGAGATCGGGGATATGCCGCTGGCGCTGCAAGCCAAGTTGTTACGCGTACTCGAAAGCGGTCGCTACCGCCCGCTGGGAGAAAACGAGGAGCGCTGCGCCGACCTGCGCGTGGTGGCTGCAACGCACCAGCCACTGCGTGAACAGATCAAGGAACAGCGATTTCGTGCGGACCTTTACTACCGGCTCGGTCAGTTTCCGATCACCCTGCCGCCCCTGAGCGAGCGCCGGGATGATATCGCCCAGCTAGCACAATCCTTTATTACCGATTTCTGCGCCCGAGAGGGGCGCGACGAAATGGGAATTACCCCAGCGGCCTTGCGCCTGCTTTATCGTCGGGAGTATCCGGGCAACGTCCGTGAGCTTAAAAACGTGATTGATTACGCCTGTGCGATGACACCTCACGATGCAGACATTGATACGTACCTGCTGCCCGGCGAGCAAGGTGGCTTTTTAACCGGCAGCGGTTTGGAAGAAACGCCGCCACCTGGCGAAGACGCTACGCTGGCACTGCCCAACGACATTGTTGATCTTCGCCAAGCGATGCGTGATATCGAATCCATCATTATTCGTCAGCGATTGAGTCGCTTTGGTGGTAATCGTGCGCAAACGGCGCAAAGCCTTGGGCTGCCCAAGCGAACTCTGGCTCATAAATGTCAGCTACTGGAACTGGATATTAAATGAACGCGATGCTGCTAAAACGCCAGTGGACCATCGGTGGCTTGCTGATGCTCTGCCTGTTGGCCTGTGCGCCTTCAAAGGCAGATGAACAAAGCGGATTGCTTAAGAGCGCTCAAACCTGTGCGGAAGAGACCTCGCGCCTGGAGCGACTGAATTGCTATGACGCGCTTTTTCTGGAGGCAAATCTCAGTGTTGGTGAAAACGAACTGCCCGCGCTCTGGCGAGCCATTGAGCGTCAGGAGTCAGCCCGGCCTGATGACAACGTTGGGCTGATAGTGAATGAATCCGGCGAGAGCGTGCTGATCAGCGTGCCCGCACTGGGAACGACACCACCCAGGCCCATCATGGTGGTGGCCTGCGAAAGGCTGATCACTCGTTTCCAGCTACATCTTCCCACGCCTATCAGCGGTGCCCGAGTGGACCTGCAGATCACAGGAAATGGGCGTGCAGTGCAGCAGCAGTGGCGCATACGCGACGGTGGCCGGGTCGTTAGTGGTGGGCGTGGACTACCTGCCATCGACACGCTGCGCCAATTGCTTGATGCCAATGAAGTCACGCTGCGCAGCGATATAAAAGAACTGGATGGACTGCGTTTTAACGTGGCGGGGCTGCGCCAGGACATTGCCCCGCTACGCGAAGCGTGCCGCTGGTAAGGAAGGTTTTATGCGCATTACTGCCGAGTCACAACTAGCCCCCTTACTGGCACCCTTGGCCGCCAATGCTCAGGGGGAGCAGGTGGGCGTTCCCGTTGAAGATAGCAATGACTATCTGACGCTGGATGAGGAAATGATGAAGATAGGTTCGCTCCAGCACGCAACGGTGGAGTGGGACGTCGCCGAGGCGCTGGCCATCCGTATGCTGAGCGAGCGAGGCAAGGACCTAAAAGTGCTGGGGCATTTGATGCACTGTATGCAGCACGGTAGTAGCGGCGTGCGCTTTGCACTCTCGCTTCGTTTGCTTGCCCGGAGTATTGCCCAGCCCTGGTGGGAACAGGCTTACCCGTTTGCAGGAAAACGCGGCGCCAAGATGCGCCCCAGGCTGTTTCAGCAGTTAATCCAGCGCAGCGTCAAGCTCGTATCAACGCTCGATTTTCACAATGCCGATGATGAGTTTGAAGCGTGCCAATCCTCGCTGAAAGAGCTTGAGCATCAGGTGGCCGAGAAGTCGCTGCCGGACGAGGCGGTTGCCGAATTAAGCCGCCAGTTAAACGCCAAGCGGCCCACTCAACAGCCTGCGCAAGCCGCTTCTCAAGCGCCTTCTCAAGAGTCATCCGGGCAGGCAGCAGGGCAATCTGCTGGCCGCCAGGAGCAGGCCACCACCACGCCTTCAGCGGCCAAGGCGCCTGAGCTTCGCCTGGAGGCGGGAAACGAGCGTTCTAACCGTCAAGCGCTGCTCAAGATGGCGGAGTTTTTAGGCGAGCAATCGCCAGGAGAACCCTTAGCCTACCGCCTGCGCCGTTATGCGGTATGGAGCACGATTCAAGCGCTGCCCGCCGCCAAGGAGAACGGCAAAACTGAACTTGCGCCGGTGTCGGCTGATCGTGTCGCTGATTATCGTGAGGCGCTAGCCAAGGGGGGAGACAACGAGCTTTGGCAGCGTATCGAAAATAGCCTGGCGCTAAGCCCCTATTGGTTGGAAGGGCATCGCCTGAGCGCCGGGCTTGCCAAGCAGCTTGGCCACACCCGCTGCGCGGAGGCGATCCGAGATGAAACACTGCGGTTTGTAGAGCGCTTGGCGGGTATCGAGGCGCTTACTTTTAACAGCGGCGCTTTGTTTGTTGATGAAGAAACGAAGCGCTGGCTATACAGCACCGAAAACAGCGGCGGCGCGGTTGGGGGTGGCGAGGCTTGGCATGCCGGGCTTGAAGAGGCGCGCGAAGCCGTGGAAAGCGGCGATATAGGCAAGGCGCTAAAGGTGCTTGATCAGGGCCTAAGCAGTGCCAGAACACCAAGGGAAAGTGCGTACTGGCGACTGGCCAGTGCTGATTTGCTGCATGAGACAGGGCTGGAAAGCCTGGCTCAGCAGCACTATCGCACGTTGCAGCAAACGGTAACTGCGCTTGCGTTAGAGCAGTGGGAACCCGCGTTGGTATCACGCTTGAACGCTGCGGTCCAAGAAACGCACTGATAACGGTCATCATTAAAGGGACGAGGGATAAGGCTAATGTGGTCAACCATAACGTCGAAGCTGAGCCGCTGGGTGCCTGGCTTGTCGCGGGCGCAAACAGCAAAAAATCGAGCCAATGCTCACGGCAATAAAGCCAAAGGGCTGCTGCGGCTATCCACGCTGCTATGGGCGCTACTGTTGGTTGTCCTAGTGGTCGCAATCTGGTGGTTGGGGCCACGCTGGGAAGTGGGTGACATGATGCCTCTTGCCCCGCTGACCAACCGCCTGCTGGCAACGCTAGCGGTCGTAACGCTCGTTGCTGTTATATGGGGCGTACGTCTTGCCCGGCGGCTACGCAGCCTGGATGACGAGCGCCAGCAAGAAGAAGCGCGCCTGCAAGACCCGATCATGTCTCAGGTTGAGCGTCAGGAAACCTCTCTTAACCTTGCGCTCAACGAGATTTCCGACAGCCTGGGGGGCAGCAACAGCCGTTATCGCTTGCCGTGGTATTTGGTGATGGGCGTGGAAAATGCTGGAAAAACCAGCCTGATCAACCGCTCCGGCCAGAACTTTGCCCTCACCCATGTCATGAAAGCCTCGGGGCAGAGCAGTAAACAAGGCCAACTGGGGTTCGATTGGTGGATTGGCGATAAGGCCGTACTGATTGACCCTGATGGCGAGCTGTTAACCCAAGGGGCAATGGAAGGAGGCGAGCCTCAAGAGCTTCAGCGCAGGCTGTGGGACCACTTTGTTGGCTGGCTGGAGCGTAATCGCCCCCAGCGCCCGCTGGATGGTGTCGTGCTGGTGCTGGATCTTGCACGACTAAGCCATGCCCAGGTTGCCGTTCGCAAAGCCTATGCCGCGCTTCTGCGCAGCCGATTACGCGAACTGATGGAGCGTCACGGCACTCGCCTGCCCGTTTACGTCACGTTCAGCAAGATGGATTTGCTGCACGGCTTTGATGATTTCTTTCGTCACTACTCTCGTGCTGCTCGCCGAGCGCCGCTGGGCTTTACGTTTACCCCTGCATCCATGGACACCCCGGGCAAGTGGGAAGCAGAGTTCGAGGCCGACTACGACGCCATGCTGGCGCGCCTGAACCAACTGATGCCTTCCATGCTTTCCGAGTGCCGCGACCGTGAAGAGCGTGAATCCGTCTTCCGTTTTGTGCGGCAACTGGCAGGGCTGCGCGAGGTGCTGTTTGGCTTTTTGACGGAGGCACTTTCCAGTGACCGCTTTTCAACCGCTGCCATGGTGCGTGGTGCCTACTTTACGTCGGTGTATCAGCAAGGCGTGCCGGAAGACCCGTTCGTGGATGCTGCTGCCCGGCGCTATGGAATGGATGACAGTGTTCAGCCTGCTCATCGGGCCACGCGCAGCGCGCTCTACTTTACCGAAGAGCTGTTCGATAAGGTTATTTACCCGGAGGCGGGGCTTGCCGGTGACAACGCCCGAGTTACTCAACGGCGCAGGCGCGTGCGCAAGGCAAGCCTGGCGGCATGCCTGGTGCTAGGGGTTATTCTGGTAGGCGGTTGGACGCATTTTTATCAGAAAAACAGCGTATCGCTCGCGGCGGTTGAGCAGCGAGCAGAAACCTTTTTGGCCACCCAGCCTGAAGCCTTCCAGAGTGATGATCCCACTGGTTTTGAACTACTGGACCCACTTGACCGGCTGCGCTATGCCCTGGAAACGTTCGACGGATACCGCACACATACGCCTTATTTAGCGGATATGGGGCTGTATCAGGGGCATGTCATTGGTGCCCAGGTGGAACGTGCCTATCTTGCCATGCTGGAGCGTCAGTTCCTGCCCGCGCTGATGATCGGCATCATGGACGATATGAACCGCGCCGAAGAGGGCAGTAACACGAAGCTTTCTCTATTGCGTGTACTGCGCATGATGTCGGATGCCAGTGGCCGTCAGCCGGAGCGCGTTGAGCGATTTATGGCCAACCGCTGGCAGGGGAGCTTTCCCCAGCAGGGCGAGGTTCAGCAGCGACTATTGATGCATTTGGACTACGCGCTGGAACATAGCGACCTTGAAGGCCGTATTGCCGAAGGCAGCCCGAGCGCCGAGCAGGCTATGGCCCCGCTTCAGGGAAGTATTGCCGCCTCTCAGCAGGAGTTGTCACGCCAGCCCATCGACGAACGGGTATACGCTGCCCTTAAGGCCGCCGGTAATCGTCAAGGGGAGCCGTTGGACCTACGCCGCAGCGTGGGCACGCTGTTCAACACCGTGTTTATGTCGCGTAACGATGACCCTGAAAATGTGCGCTTGCCGCATCTGCTCACCCGCGATGGCTTTGAGAACTACTTCCTACAAGAGCTTGACCGGGCGACGGAGCTTGCTCTGATTGATGTCTGGGTGCTGGGTCAGCGCGATAACATCAATTTCAGCGAAGCCGACCGGCAGCAGCTTCAGGTGGCCCTGCGTGAGCATTATGTAGGGGATTACCATGCCAGCTGGCGCGATGCCCTGCGTGATACCCAGCTAGTGCCACTGCCCGATATTCATCAGGCCATTGTGGTGGCAGATGCTCTGGTGGGCAGTCAGCGTCCGCTTGACAGGTTGTTGGCCGCGGTGGAACGCAATACCAGCCTCTACCCCGAGCTCCCCGACGATGACGAGCAGGCCCGTGAGGCGCTCCGCCAATCGCAGCGTTACCAGCTTGCGTTTGCCATTGAGCAGCCGTTCACGCCCATCAATCAGCTAAGCCAAGCGCGTAACAATAATCCCTCTTCGCTTGAGGAGATTAAAACGGCGGTAACCGCGTTGCGTGATTACTTGATGGAGATTGAGGAGTCGAGCAATACAGGGCGTGCCGCCTTCGTTAGCGTGCGTGACCGCCTGTCGCTGCGCGGTAATGACCCCATCTACAACCTGCAGCGCATTGCCGATAGTACGCCAGAGCCGGTGGGCCGCATGCTGCACAACCTGGCCGACCAGAGCTGGCAACTGATGATGGCCAGTGCCACGCGTCACCTTGAAAGCCAGTGGCTGGATGACGTGGTCGCGCCCTATCAGGAGCGCCTGGCAGGCCGCTACCCGCTGGCGCCTAATGCCAGCCAGGAAGTGGCGCTGAGCGATTTTGAGGACTTCTTCGCCCCAGGTGGCACGCTGGACACCTTCTACCAGGACAGCTTGCAGCCTTTTATCGAAGGTGCGCCTGAGTACCTGGTGGATGCCGAAGGTAATTCGCTGCTGCGCGACAGCCTGTACACCGCCATTCAGCAGGCCGAGCAGATCCGTCGCGCCTACTTCAGCCGCGACGGCGCGCTGGACGTGGAGTTTGCGCTTGAACCCATCAGCCTTTCACCGGACAAGCGGCGCAGCGTGATCAGCGTCGATGGGCAACTGATCGAGTATGCCCACAGTGCTAGCCAGCGTGTGTCGATGATTTGGCCAAACGCGCTACGCGGCGGCACCGAAAGCCGCATCACCATGGTGCCGAGCGAGGTGAACCGCTCACCGCGCAGCGTTACCCAGGATGGCGCCTGGGCATGGTTTCGGCTTCTGGAACAGGCCGATATTACCAGTGTAAGCGAGCGCGAACTTGAACTCAGGTTCAACGTTGACGGCGGCACCATGCGCTATCGCCTGTTTGCCAACGGCGCGCCTAACCCCTTCACACGCCCGCTGGCGGCAGGCTTCCAACTGCCGTCTGCCCTTTACGCCGAGCGAGGTGGCAATGCTGACCAAACTTAAGCAGCTGTTTACCTCGGGCGGGGTAACGCCCGCCACACGCCAGCGTCATGGCGCAAAGCGCTCGCGCCCATTGGAGGATGCGCGCAACGAGGATATCGACAGCTTTATCGAGGCGGTGTATCACGCCGATGCAAAAGGCCACTCACCATGGGTGCTGCGCGATAAAAGCGTGCTCGACACGTTGCGTCGAGCGCTTGAATTCACCGTTAATCGCCAGGTGTGGATGCAGCGGGAAAATGGCCAGGTAGTGCACTGGCAGGGCCGCCTGCTAGCACTTCGTCATGGTGAAGGCCCACCGCTGGGTATGGTGCTTGTCTGTCGGCCTGATGACGAAGCCGCCTGGCAGCTCAAGTTTTTCTATATCAGTCGGGAGTGGAAGGGCAGTGGCCACGGTACTCGCCTGCTGATGGCGATACGGCGCAGCTTAAGTGGCGTACCACTGCAAACACGCCTGCCGCTGGCCTGCCATTCGGCCATCGACAGCCTGGAGGCGGCAGGCTTTACCCGTCAGCACGTGGATGCCCTGGAAGTGGCAAGTTACGAAGCCCCCGCTCAGTGGGATGAGTAGCCCGCCAGCACGACAGCAGAGTGGCAGGCAGGACGGAAGATACGGGACCAGAAAAGGAGCAGTGGTAATGGGCCAGAAATTTGTACTCGTAGGTGATATAGGAACCGACCATGATGGTTATCCCCCTACGCCCGTCATTGCGGGTAGTGGCACGGTCATCATGGATGGCAAACCGGTGGCCCGAGTAGGTGACCCGTTAGAGCCTCACGATAAGCCCAATCACCCCCCGCACCCACGGGCGATAGCCCAGGGTTCCGGCACGATTCTTATTGACGGCAAACCAGCTGCTTTAACAGGCCATGCGGTCGATTGCGGTGGTGTCGTCATTGGTTCAGGTTCAGGAGAGGGCAGTTAAGATGGCAAGCACAGGATTGCAATTTACCCTGACGTTACCCGGCGTTGATGATATCGCGGTGATCGACTTTACCCACCGCGAAGCGCTCTCCCAGCCTTTTGAACTGGTACTCAACCTGGCCAGCCGCGACGGCCGCCTGGACGCCGCCGAGCTGCTGGACCGCGAAGCCACCCTGACCGTTTGGCAGGATGGTGAAGCGTTGCGTCACGTGCACGGTATCGTTAGCGAGTTTGGTCGCGGCGACCGCGGCCATCGGCGCACCTTCTACTCCCTGGTGCTGCGCCCGGCGCTCTGGCGGCTTTCGTTGCGCCATAACTCGCGTATCTTCCAGAAAGTCGACCCGCTAACCATCATCAATACCCTGTGTGATGAGCGCGGCATTACCGATGTGGCCTTCGCCGTCACCCGCGAGCTGCCCGAGCGTGAATACTGCGTGCAGTACCGCGAGACCGATCTGGCATTTATCGAACGCCTCGCCGCCGAAGAGGGCTTGTTCTACTTCCATGAATTTGAAGAGAGCGCTCACCGGCTAGTGTTTGCCGATGATCCTCAAGTGCTGGCAAATTTAGGCGAGCGCACCTACCACAGCCGTGCTGGCGGCACCGCGCCCACCCGCCATGTGCGCAAGCTCAGCCACACTGCCCGTGTGGCGGCGGCCACTGCCACCCTGAAAGACTACAGCTTCAAGAACCCGGCCTACGCCCAACTGCACGAACACCTGGGCCGCGACGTGGAAGCTCACGGCCAGCAGACGGATTACGAACACTTCGATTACCCCGGCCGCTACAAGCAGGACGCCTCGGGCCAGCCGTTTACCCGCATCCGTCTGGAAGAGCTTCGCCGCGAAGCGATCACCGCGAATGCTGAAAGCGACCTGCCCGAACTTGCCCCCGGCGTGCGCTTCAGCCTGACCGACCACGACACGCAAAGCCTTAACCGCGACTGGCAAGTGGTAGAGGCACGCCACGTAGGCGAGCAGCCCCAGGCGCTGGAAGAAGATGGTATGACGCACAGCGATGCCAGCGGCATGACACGCTACGCCAACCAGGTCACCCTCATACCCGGCGACGCCCCCTGGCGCCCCACGCCCAATCCCAAACCCCGCGTGGACGGCCCCCAGGTCGCGTTTGTGGTCGGCCCGGAAGGCGAGGAGATCTACTGCGACGAACACGGTCGCGTAAAAGTACAGTTCCCTTGGGACCGCTACGCCGAACCCAATGAAACCGCCAGCTGCTGGGTGCGTGTGGCTCAGGGCTGGGCAGGCGGCGGTTATGGAAGCATTGCGATTCCGCGCATCGGCCACGAAGTGATCGTTTCCTTCCTCGAAGGCGACCCCGACCAGCCGCTGGTCACCGGACGTACCTATCATGCGGGTAATCTTTCACCGTACCCCTTACCCGAGCATAAAACCCGTACCAGTATTAAAACCCAGACCCATCAGGGCGAAGGGTTTAACGAACTCTGTTTTGAAGACCAGGCGGGGGAAGAGTTCATCTACATGCATGCTCAGAAGAATCTGGAGCTGCATGTCCTGAACTCCCGCCAGAAGCGCGTCGAGTTCGATGATACCGCCACCATTGGCAATAACTCACACCTGGCGGTGGCCAAGGATCGTGTGGAAACCATTGATGGCAATCGTGATGTCACCGTGCACACCAACCACACCGAACAGATCGATGGCGAGCGCGGGTTAAAGGTTGGGGGCAACTATCAAACCCATGCCAATGGCGATATTACCTTCAAGGCCGACGGCGAACTCATTCTCGATGCGACCAAGATCACGCTGGTCGCGGGCGGGTCGGCACTGGTACTCTCCGGCGGCAGTGTGGATGTGACACCGGTACTGAACGTGGGTTCGGCATCACCTAGCGCCGCAGCTCTGCCACCGGTGCCTGCCGTACTGGAAGTAGCCGCGGGCGAAGGCAGCCCCTTCGTGTCTCACTGTCCGCTGGAAGAGGAGTAACCATGGCGACGCCGGATTACTGGGTTGCCCGTTGCCATATTGTGGCCAATACCCCGGCAGCCAGACAGTGGGAGGAAGAAGCCGATGAGGCCGTCGTTTCCGTAGCGGTACTGGCCGCATCAGAAGATGAGGTGCGTGCGCTTCTTCAAACCCGGCTCCAGGAAGAAGGCTTGAGCCTTCTGAAGCTGGAGTCAGTGCAAACGCTTTTACAACGCTTTCGGCGCCAGGGAATGTCGCAGATGCTGGTGGAACTGGCCCATGCGACGTCATCTAAACAGCCGGTGGTGTACGGCGAGATGCTGCCCCTCATCGCCGAGCCGGAGCCTGTTGTGCCCGCGCCTTACATTGCCCCCATGACTTATAGCGAAACCTCATGGCAGGCATTGCTGAGTGCCAACCAGCCGCCCCTATGGGCAGTGGTGGACGGGGTGAACTGTCGCGAGGTGCAGGCACGCCTGGCTCAAACCGATGCGCAGCATACGTGCCTGTACGCCTCTACCAATGCCACGACTCAGGCCAATGCCCCCTGGCTTGTGCGTATTGAAGCCGACAGCGACATTCGCACTTGGCTGGAAAGCCTGCCCCAGGACCAGCACTGGGGCGTGCTGTTTCACTCCCACGCCACGCTCAAGCAACTGCGCACGCACCTTCGCAAGTTCACCATGCTCTGGACGTCCGCCAACGACCAGGCCCCGGTGTACTTCCGCTTCTACGACCCCCGTGTAGCCCTGGATATGACCCAGGCGCTCGAGCCCTGGAAGCTGGCGGCCTTTATGGCGCCGCTGGAAGCGATCATCGCGCCGGTGTCGCCGCTGATGGCGTTGCCATCGGAGCTAACGCTAACGCCGTCGGTAGCACTTGATACCCAGGCAAGCGAGGTGCAGGGCCGGCTGGTGCAGGTGTCGCTGAGTAGCCAAGCCCGCGATACCGGTAGGCAGAGCCGTCAGTTTGCTATCGGCCAGGAAGAGTTCGAACGCTTTGGCGTCCTGATGCAGCAGCGCGCCCAGGCGAACCTCGCCCTATCGCTTGGTGAGCAATACCCCCGAACCTTGATTGACCAACGTTTGTCAGCTGTTCAAACCGCCGCACAACTGGGGCAACGCTACGGGCTGGGGTCCAAAAAGCAGGTGCGAACGTTGACGAAGTGCGTGATCGAGTTTGGTGAAACGTTCCCCGACGGCCACATTGAGGCTCAGCGCATCCTGGAAAATCCCAAAATGGCTGGCTGGCGAAAGCGTGACCAGTTGGATGCTTGGCTACCCCGAGGACGCATTCGGCATGTGTTACTCGCACCGTATCGTCATGAGGAAGGCAATATGCAGCACGACAACTATCGACCCATTGTCAGTGAGGAGCGGTCATGAGTTATCAACCGACTCTTGAGGACATGGCGTATCTGGTGCAAGAGCAGTCAGAGGCTTTCAGACAGCCTGAAAGGTTACTAAGCAGGATCCAAAATGCGATGGCGAACGACGATAGCCATCCAGGAACGGTCGTCGCTCAGGGGCAAGTCAGCAATAGTATTTATAGTGAATATGTCTCTAGCGGCGCTGACCGGCTCACTGAAAGCCCAATTCCTTGGGAGCCAGCAGACGGAGAAAGCCGTCAAGACCCTGAATTTGGTGAAATGTGTGTTATATGCGCTTCGCAAACCCCTTGTATCGAGAAGGTTGAAGTTGTCTGTCACGGTGGTAGCAATGCACGGGTAGTTTTGCAGGGCGTAAATGAGCTAGAAGATACCGACTGCAAAATCTATTTCGTAGCCGACCAAGCGGTAGCGGGGGAGTTGAGCTTTGAAGGATTTCTGAGCGGTTCGACGTTCAAGGATGAGGGCACTGTCACCATCATGCTTGCCGATGACTGCCCACATCAAATGCACACGTTGTATTGGACCGAAGAGTTAAGGGGTACGCCTATTGGCTCGGGAGTTGAGATACCATTTAAAGTTGAAACGAATCCCCGCTCTCCTCTGACCAACATTCCTCGGTTAGGGGATTATGGCCTTGCTTTCGAGACGGCTGTCATTATTCTCGATATCATCATGAATCGAGGCATCATGGCAAAGGAGGAGCAATTCAGGATCAGTTATGACGGTACAAGAGACTTTCTTTTTACCTCTGTCACTGTGCCTAGCCTGAAATTTAAAGGAAAAGTGAGTGTACAGCCGCCTCAAATAGGAACCGAGAATATTCCACGAAGTGAGGCTAGGCGATTACGTGTTGAATTGGATATGGGGAGTAACCCCAGGCAGATTACGCATGAGCAGGGCTGGCAAGTCGATGCTGAAATAGGCGTAACGTGTGGCAGTAATACCAAAAATATCAAAGTAGGAAAATATCGTAGCGCAACCACGACCTACGATAGTGCTCCATCGCTTCGCAGGCAGCAAAATGCTCGTCAGCAAGGGAGTTCAATTGATCAATTTATTGATTCGTTGACAACCAATGCCAAGAGCTTGGCAAAAAGGCTGAGTACTGAACATGATACAGATAAATTAGCCAATATTTTTACGGTAGGCCCAAAGCTAAGTATGCAAGTTGGGACCGAGCAGATTGAGCAGGATGGAGGCCCTGAGCTTACGTGGAAGCTAGATGTAGGCCTTTCGTTGGATTTTGCATTTGGTGTCAAGGTCGATATTTATCTAGCGCTGAAGCGTGCGTTAAGAAGGCTGCCCGTCGTTACTCCTTTAGGAGCAGCGGCTCATACGCTAGTCACATTCTTGGAAGATGCGGAAACAGGAAGAAACCTGCTTGTTGCCCAATATCAAATTGATCCTTCGCTTTTCATGGCAATCTCGCTTGGGGCGGGGTTCAAGGCATCGGAGGATGCTACTGCCGATGAACTGCTTGGAGGCGTTTACGACTTTCATGAGGGGAAATTCGACGAATCAACTGTCAGAGGTCAGGTTGAAGTCAAACTTACCGCTAAGGCCATGGGCGGTATTCTTGGCTATTTTGACTCGATCATCACCGATAGACATGTTTTCAAATACGAGGCTGAAGTCGTTACCGAAGGTGGTATTCGAATTAAAACAAACGAAGGCCGTTGGGGGTATCAGCTTTACCACAAAGGCGCTGCCTTAAAAATAAAGTCGTTCAAGAAAGTGAATGTAGAGTCAGGTGGTCGACAATCAGATGCTGGTGGTCGCCCAAGCCCCAGTTCTAATAATTCACGACAAGCCGTACTAAACACCATGACAATCAACTGGGTTGAAGATTCAGAAAATACTAACACTTACCCCCTCGCAGAGGGCTATACAGGGGAGTTTATAACTTTCTCATGAAAACATTAGTGGCGTTATTACTATCTTTTTTAGTTATGATGGAGACACAGGCAATGGCCCAAGAAACACAGTACCAGTTCGGCGTACGCTGGAGCGTGAATGGGTTGGCATCTTCAGTAGACATGCAAGAGATAATGCTAAATTTTTCAGGGGTGCCGGGGCATCAAAATACAATGCTGCCAGCATCCCAATACATACGTAATGGTCGTAACGAAATCCAGTTCTACGCATGGCCAGTGCCCTCTGATAAACCATTTGAAGAGCAGCATGAGTTGCGCCTCTCCATGGAGTATTGGGAGCAGGGGGAAAACCCCAACACTGAAGCCAAAACCGCCTTTGAGGTTGTTATACAACCTGGTCTCGAAGGTTTTAAACCAGAAGTTGTTAATGTAGATGATCAAGCTCCATTAAATGTGGTAGCTAGTTCCATCCGTTGGGATGATGACTATTTCAGACTGGAGGTGCCTTTTAACAACCGTCAGCCGATGCCCACTTGGTGCTGGGAGGAAGGCGACGTATTAAGAGACAGTAATGCTACCCGTGATAGCCTAGCCCGTGAATATCGCCGACTATATACACTCTTTGAGGCCCAAGATAACAATGCGCTAATGGACGCATCGAAAACCATGATTGAAGAGCTTGCTTTAGCTTCAGGAGAATCCGAAGCCTACGTGCGCCAGCGAGCAAGTTTTAGCATGTTCTTTGATAATCCTAACCTTTTCCAGCTAGATCCTTTTCCAGAAGAGCCGATGACATTGAATTTAGGAGCGGATAATCGTGTGGCTTGGCTTACCCGTGAGGGAGTAGCAGCGCCGATTCGATTTGGGCACGCAGGAAGTGATGAACAAGTCTCAAACGTAAGACTCTACTTCATCCAACGCGATGGCCAGTGGGAAATCTGCCGATGAAACCCGTAGCTCGTAAAGGCGACCTGCACAGTTGCCCCATCCATGGCCACGGCACTACCGAAATCACCTCCGGTTCGCCCTCTCAAGTAGAGGGCCAGCCCGTAGCGCGGGTGGGGGATAAAACCGGCTGCGGTGCGACCATTATCGAAGGTTCCAGCCACTCCCATCATGATGGCCGCCCCACGGCATATCTTGGCTGCAAGACGGATCATGGCGGTGAGATTATTACCGCGTCGAGCAGTGCTAAGGTCGAGCCCTAAACCGCGTGTAGGCCAGCTGCTGAATCCGCGCTTCCCTAGGCAGGCGGCTACGGCAGTATCGTCATCCCCAAGATTGGCCACGAGGTCATCGTTTCCTTCCTGGAAGGCGACCCGGATCAGCCGTTGGTCACTGGGCGTACCTGTCACGCGGATAATCTTTCACCGTACCCATTTCCCGAGCATAAAACCCGTACTGGCATTAAAACGCAGACCCATCAGGGCAAAGGGTTTAACGAACTCTGTTTCGAAGACCAGGTGGGGGAAGAGTTCATCTACATGCATGCCCAGGAAAACATGGAGCTGCATGTTCTGAACTCCCGCCAGAGGCGGGTAGAGTTCGATGACATCGCGACCATTGGTAATAATTCCCGCTTGTTGGTCGCCAAGGACCGCATCGAAACCATTGACGGCAATCGCGATGTCACCGTGCACACCAACCACACTGAACAGATTGATGGAGAGCGCGGGTTAAAGGTTGGGGGTAGCTATCAAACCCGTGCCAATGGCGATATTACCTTCAAGGCGGACGGGGAGCTTATGGCGCGTGTCAAAGAGCAATGTCTGCTGGCCGCAGCATGTCAAAACCTCAAGAAGATCGCGCAGGCGCGTTGGCGCTGGCTTTTTTACGTGTTGTTACGTCACCTGAGGGCTCATATGGCTTATCAACGGGCGCGTGAAGAGGCAACCAAAACAATGGACAAGCTTCGTTCAGCGGTCGGCCTTGGGCGGTTTTGTCTGATGGATGATTGACGCACTTTTTAGCGTAAAAAAGCCAGCCTCAACGAGGCTGGCTAGCGGTTTTCAATGACTGCCCAACTGTATTACTTCACTACCGGGCAACGCTCGCGGCGCAGTGACTTCATTAGTGTGTCATCGACGTCCAGGTGGCCTTGAGCAATGCTGGCGGGTGTCAGTGCCAGCCATTGGTTCAGTGAGACATCGCGGTAGTCGCCCTTGTTGAATACGTTGAGAACATACACTGGCTCGTCACCGATATTCTCAATGTAGTGCGCCAGGTTTTTTGGCACATAGCCGACGTCGCCGGGGCCGTAGTTAAAAGTACGCGCATTGCTGACAGCATTGAACACCGTCATGCGTGCTTGGCCAGACAGGTAGTACTGAATTTCATCAGCATCGGGGTGTCAGTGAATTTCTCGCATACCGCCGGGCTCAAGCTTAATCATCAACATCGCCATGGTCGTGACGTCGAAACTTTTCGAATCGATGATTTTGGTCGCGCCGCCTTGCCATGTGTTTTCAGGAATATCGCCTCCCCGGAACACATATTTGCCGGTCATGTTACCAGCGCCGAGCTCTTCGCGAACCTGCTCAATGGGCGCTGGTTGTGGCTGACGGAAAATATACTTTTCAGAAGGCGGGATGTTGTCGAAGGCACTTTCCGGAACACCGAAGTTCTTGGCCAGCACCTCTTTCGGCATATGTGCGAAGAGCTCTGTGACGAGCAGTGTCTCGTTTTCGGAGAAGTTACCGTCATTGAAGATCAGCACGAATTCGGTACCTTCTTCAAGACCCTGAATGGCATGTGGAACGCCTGCGGGGGCAAACCAGAGATCACCTGGCCCGAGATCTTCAACCAGCGTTTGACGGTTTTCGTCAACCAGGTAGAAACGCACGCGGCCTTCCGTTACATAGGCCCATTCGGCTTCTTTATGCCAATGGAGTTCACGAATAACACCAGGGCCAAGGCGCATATTAACGATAGCGAGTTCTTCCAAAGCCGGGCACTCGCGCAGCGTCACTTCCCGCGCCCAGCCGCCGTCTTCAAGACGGTTATGAGCCATGGCGAACGGAAACTTCAGGTTCGGGATCCCGGCATTGTCGGTTTCTGGAGGCAGGAAGATATCTGGGTTCATTTTATCCAGAACAACATTACGTGGGCCTGGGTCGTCAGCGCCCTGGGTTCCGCGAATGGGCTGAGGTACGTCTTTATCAGTCATGGCTTTGCTCCTGTATTTACTTACAACGTATTGGTCAATGTAGTTATTGTTACAGTTGAAGTGGATAACAGCCGGGTGATGCTATTCAGAAATTAAACGAACTCCTCACTCTCCTTCGCGCTATATAACCGTACGGCCAGAGCATCAAACTCCAGGTTCGATATGTCTGCTTTAGAAACGTTATCATTGAACTTTCAAGATAAAGTGGTGTGCTATTTTTCTTAGGCACCTGCAAGTCCACTGCCAACCATATCTAGCGGCTTAATAGTCTTGTCGAAGAGTTCGGCACTAACCTTGCCTGAAGCCAAGGCAGCATCACGCAGGCTTGTGCCGTCCGCGATTGCCTTTTCGGCTATGTGCGCTGCATTTTGATAACCGATCACGGGCGATAGAGCCGTTACTAGCATCACACTTCCTGCGACGTATTCTTTGATTTTCTTCTCGTTCAGTTCCGTGCCTTCCACAGAAAACTCACAAAATCTACCGCATCCATCGGCGATAATCCGGGCAGAATGCAAAAAGTTATTGATGATCACAGGCCGCATGGCGTTAAGTTCGAAGTTGCCTTGGCTGCCAGCGACGGAAACAGCTGTATCGTTGCCCATTACCTGGATAGCAATCATGACGATTGCTTCGCACTGGGTTGGATTAACCTTTCCAGGCATGATAGAAGAGCCAGGTTCGTTGGACGGCAAGGTGAGTTCGGCGAAGCCGCAACGCGGTCCAGAAGCCAGCCAGCGCATGTCGTTGGCAATCTTCATTAACGCTACTGCAAGCCCACGAAGTGCTGCATGTGCTCGGACCATTGCATCCAACGAGCCTTGTGCGGTGAACTTGTTAGGTGCTGTAATGAAAGGCTTGAAAGTCAGTTCGGCGATTTTTGCAGCAACGTCGACGGCAAAGCCTTTAGGCGCATTCAGGCCAGTGCCAACGGCCGTTCCACCGACAGCCAGCTCGTAGAGCCCCGAGCGGCTGGCCTCAATGTCAGCAATTGCTGCTCTAATCTGCCCGGCCCAACCGTGCCATTCCTGGCCAACCGTTAAAGGGACAGCATCTTCCAGGTGCGTACGTCCAATTTTTACTACGTCCATCCAGCGGTTGGCTTTGCTCTCAATCGTCTCCACAAGCTTTGTTACTTGGGGCAACAGTACCTCATCAATCGCGAATACTGAGGCGATGTGCATGGCGGTAGGAAATGTATCGTTTGACGACTGGCCCATATTGACGTCGTCGTTTGGAGCAACGGGTTGCTGAGAACCGATGCTACCGCCAAGAAGCTGAATTGCCCGGTTCGAAAGTACCTCATTAACATTCATGTTCGACTGAGTACCAGATCCTGTCTGCCAGACATACAGCGGGAAGTGGGCGTCGAGCTTACCGGTGATCGCCTCATCAGCGGCATGAATGATTGCGTCGCGCTTAGTGTCAGACAATCGACCAGCCGCCGCATTTACCATAGCGCATGCCTTTTTCACGTATCCATAGGCGTGATATACCTCTTTTGGCATTAAATCATCACCAATATTAAAGTGAATCAGCGAGCGCTGAGTCTGGGCACCCCAGTAACGATCCGCCGGCACGTCGACACTTCCCATAGAATCGAATTCAGAACGTGTGCCGTCGGCCTCAATGCCAATGGGGAGATCACGTAAGGCATCTGCTTGATTATTCGTCGTCATAGCTTATTATCCTGTATACAAAGATATAAAAGCGTAGCTGTCGTTGGAATGGGGGGAGACGCTGATGGCGTCATTGAAATATCGTCAGCGACAATGAACTGACAGCCTGCCCCCTATGTGAAGGTAGACTGTCAGTTCGCACTACTTTAATCAGCTTCCACAGGGTTATAGACTGGCCACCACTGAGCCTCACGTACGGCTTCCACAGGGTCCGAAAGATCCTTGGCGCGCACCAGCCCTTGACTCTGAGCAACCCGAATTACTTCCACAGCGACTGCACTGGATGTGGTGCGCAGCTCTGCATTCGATGGTAGAAGCGAAGCGCCGGGCTTATCTTCAGGACCTTGGCCCGCGACCGCTTGCGCGGCAGCAAAAATCATTTCATCCGTAATCTTGGCCACGCGTCCAACAATGGCGCCAAAGCCCAACCCAGGATAGAGAGCTGCATTATTAGCCTGGCCAATGACATAGTTGACACCCTTGTACTGCACGTCATCGAAGGGAGCGCCGGTGGCGACAAGTACCTTGCCGTCTGTCCACTCTATGAGATGAGCAGGAGTTGCTTCATGCAGTAAGGTGGGATTAGAAAGCGGAAAGATGATGGGCCTCTCAACATTGGACGCCATGTCACGGACGATGCTTTCGGTAAATCGGCCTGGGGTCGTCGACGTTCCAATAAGGATAGTTGGCTTCACTTCGGAGACTACCGCCGCAAGGTCGATAATTCCGCTAGCGGCAGCGCGTGCTGCGCGTAGAGCCTCCATTGCAGGCCAGCGACTTTCGTCGGCCGGAATTGGCTCACAGGGTGTGCGTTTCCAATTAGTGACTTCATCAAGGGGCCGCGCATATGGACGCTGGAAATCAAGTAGGCCGTCCGTCATGTCGTCAGTAAGCAAGCCAGGAAGGTCCACCAACCAAATTTTACGAGTCGCCTCTTCTTTAGATACTCCGTGGCGAACCATTTGGTCCCGAATCTGATCTGCAATGCCGCACCCTGCTGTACCAGACCCTACGACTACAACGCGTTGTTCATTCCAGGGGTTTCCTGTGCGTTCTACCGCGTTTAGTAGACCTGCGAGTACGATTGCGCCCGTACCCTGCATGTCATCATTGAACGTTGGCAGCTTATCTCGATGACGCGCCAGAATGCGGCGTGCATTGGTGGAACCGAAGTCTTCCCAGTGCAACATTGCTTTAGGGAACAACTTATGCGCTGCGGCCGCATAGGCGTCCACAAAATCATCATACTGCTTGCCTCGTATACGACCATGGCGGTACCCAACATACTGGGGGTCATTCAACAATTTCTCATTGTCAGTCCCTACATCCAGTATCACCGGCACCACTCGGTGCGGATCTACGCCAGCAGCTGCAGTGTAAACAGCCAACTTACCAATAGAAATATCGATGCCGTTGGCCCCCCAATCACCGATACCAAGGATTTCCTCGGCATCAGATGCCACAAGCAAATCAATGTCATTCGCGCCTGCACCGAAGGCCGCAAGTTTCTCCTCGATTTTTTCTGGCTCATTGATTGAAAGGAAGATCCCACGTGGCCGGTGCATGATCTCACTAAAGTTCTCAATTGCCTCACCAACGATAGGGTCATAGACGATGGGAAGCATTTCCATCATATGACGTTGAAGGAGAGCATAAAATATTGTCACGTTGTCATCATGGAGATCCCACATATATATATGTTTTGCGAGATCAGTAGGTGCCGCGCTATAGGCCGCATAAGCGCGGATGAGTTGCGGTTCAAGTTCAGTAGTAATAATTGGGGGAAGCAGCCCGTTAAGACCAAGTGCGTCACGCTCACTCTGACTAAACGATGTTCCCTTATTTAAAGATGGGTCGCGAAGTACTGCGTACCCACGTGCTGCTGTTGTAATGCGCGTGCGACCAGAGCTATCTTTCGATATGTTGGCTTGCCTGCTAAACATTATAACTCTCCGTTTAATCGTTGCGACCCATCGTCGCTTTTTTCGCCAAAAGCCTGTAGTACAGGCGTTATTAGTTACCCATCATCTGATCTTGATAGTTCTTGTAATGGTTGTTGCTCATGAATAACTTCTTTTTAAACTGCTTAAGAGGTCATTAATGATACTTACCAATGTAGATTAGCTTATGAAAAAAACAATATAAAAGTTAGGATGATTTGACGCTTTTTATGGATAGGTATGAGAGAAGCAAATAAGCCTTTAATATTAATATTGTTTTATAAAAAATATTGCTTATTTATTTTTAAAGTGATGGATGCAGCTTCTAAGTGAGCAACAAAACAGTCATCATGGAGTGGGTGGCGGAGCACCCGTGGTGCTTCGCCATCAGTTCGCTCATCATCTCAACACTGGAAGTCAAGCCGCTTCACGGATGCATGTTGAATTTTATGAAAAACTGTTGGCGCACTGCCCTCTTGATCAGATGGCCTTCTCAGCGTCCTTGAAATTCGTGTTTTCCACCTCGGGAAGACATGGTTGAATGCTGGCGATGCTAAAAACCAGGTGTTTGAGTATATCAATGCGCAACTGAGCGAACCCTGCGAGCGCTACAATGCGCTATAGAGTACTTCGTATTTCTAGTCAATCTAATATAAAGAATATTTGGGATGTGTTTTTTGTTATTGATTGTTCTTTCATGATGGGGTATTAATTATTTTTTTGTCTTATATTGGTAGTAATAATGCAGCTAGTTTGTGTTAGCGGGATTTTTTGGTTAGGACTGTGCGAGGGTTAACGGTTCTGCGTTATGCTTTTTCTGACTATGTAAAGAAACGCTATAGAAGTTGATAAGAATAGGTTTTTAAAAGGTATTCAGAAAGTGCTAGGGCGGTAATCGTTGCTGCACAGAGGTTGTTCTTGGTGTTCTCTCTAAATTCTTCTTATAAAATATCGCAGCGATTTCAAATTCGTTATTAGACGCTATACGGTAGCGTCTATATTGAATTACCCCGTAAGCGCGTTAACGGTTCGGTCGTTTCGCGTTAACCGCGTATTTCAGGCCTTGCTAGGTCGATAGCACTGCAGTACCAGGTATTCGTTTGTACGGCTCCGGAATGGGGCAGCGAATACTTTCGTGTGCTGTATTGAGAGGGTCTTCCCGCTTGGACGTGTATTGGATCAGTAAGGCCATCACATATCACACAAACCCACTGTTCACTTCGCTGCTAGCCTGATGTATTCAAAGCATCCGCAAAGGGAGTATTGAATGCGATCAACGTATTTACATCAGCGGTTCACGGAGTGCGTACTTATCACCTTCATGTTGGCAGCCCTCGCTCTGATACTTTGGAAGCTCGTAGGGTTGTTGATCTTGATTTTTGGTGCGGTGGTGGGCGCCTGTGTTTTGCAAAGCTGCATGGCGCCACTACTAAACCGCGGCGTGCCGCGTTGGCTATCGTTGCTTATTGTGTTGGTAGTGTTGTGCGGTGGATTGGGATTCATGAGCTGGGGGTTCGGGGCACAGATTGCAGCTGAAATGGAGTCGCTTACGACCATGCTGCCTGAGGCGTGGGAACAACTACGAGAACGTCTTGAAGATTCGCAGTTGGCGCCCTTGATCGATAATGCCGTGGAAAATGCGGGAAGCATCATGCAAGGCGGTGTGTCTCAGGTCGGCATGATCGTGGTTTCAATGGGCGGCAGTATTATCAATTTGTTCGTGTTGATTGTTGGGATGGTCTATTTTGCGGCTCAGCCGGACTTATACCGCCGTGGTCTTTTATTACTGGCACCGGTTAAAAGCCGTCCGCGCTTGGGCGAGGCGTTGGATGCGAGTGGTAAGGCATTGCGCTATTGGCTAGGCGGTCAGGTAGTCGCCATGACGGTAACGGGCGTACTGGTGGGTATCAGCATGTGGCTGCTGGGCGTGCCAGCGCCATTAGGACTGGGACTAGTTGCCGGTCTTCTGGACTTTGTACCGTTGGTCGGCCCCATTGCCGCCGCTATTCCTGCCCTGCTGTTGGCGTATACGGTCAGCCCTGAGACGGCGCTCTTCGTACTGATGGCTTACGTTATTATTCAGCAGATTGAAGGTAATATTTTGCAGCCTTTGGTGCAGCAGCGTGCCGTCAGCCTGCCACCGGCGCTATTGTTGTTTGCGCTCCTTGCAAGCAGCACGTTGTTTGGCTTACCTGGCGTTATTTTGGCCGCACCCTTGGCGGTTGTTTTATTCGTAATGGTGAATCGTCTCTATGTGGCGCATGAAGACGACGATAAAAAAGAGCCGTAATTTTTCGTTAGCCCTGTAACGATTAGCCATAAATGATTTACCCCCTGTTGGCTGGGCGGTAAGCTTATAACGATTATCCACATCGACCAGAGCGCCTGTCTATCCACGGGCGCTTTTGGCGTTACCTATAGGTGAATTTATGTCGACGACGGCTGCCGCGACTCCGGCCAGTTATCGGGTACCACTACTGGCGACTGCGGCGATTGTATTAGGAGCGCTAACGATTGGCGTCATATTTGGCGCTAATACCGGTTTGCTAATGATTGTAGGCGGTCTGCTGGGCATGGTGTTGTATCACGCTGCCTTTGGGTTTACCTCTGCCTGGCGCGTGTTTATTACCGAGCGCCGCGGCCGCGGGCTGCGTGCGCAAATGGTGATGCTGGCCATTGCCGTGGTGCTGTTTTTCCCAGCGCTGGGTGCCGGTACATTGTTTGGTACGCCGGTGAGTGGTTTTGTCTCCCCTATCGGCATTTCCGTGCTGGTGGGCGCGTTTCTTTTCGGGATTGGTATGCAGTTGGGCAGCGGGTGCGCTTCAGGCACGCTGTTTACGGCGGGTGGCGGTAATGCCCGTATGTTGATTACGCTTGTCTTCTTTATCATCGGTTCGGTAATTGGCTCGGCGCATTTTGCGTGGTGGCAGCGTTTGCCAGCGTTTGAGCCGATATCGTTGATTGATATTGCAGGTACGACGGGCGGTATCGCCATCAGCCTGGTACTGTTTGTGGCGATTGCGGTGTTTACCCTCGTGATGGAAAAGCGTCGTCATGGTCAACTTGAACAGGTACCCATGGTTGAGAAACCCGCTACTCTGCGTTGGTTAAGCGGGCCTTGGCCGTTATTGGCGGGTGCCGTGGCCTTGGCGCTGCTGAATTTCGCAACGCTTGCGCTAGCTGGTCGCCCGTGGGGCATTACGTCGGCCTTCGCGCTTTGGGGAGCCAAGGTATATGAATTGTTCGGCGGTAGCGTAACGGGTTGGGGATATTGGCAGGCGCCAGGTAATGCGGCAGCGCTTGACGCTAGCGTGTGGAGTGATATGACGACGGTCATGAACGTCGGTATTATGTTGGGCGCTTTAATGGCTGCACATTTGGCCGGTCGGTTTGCGCCTAATTTTAGAATCCCTCTGCGCTCGGTGGTGGCTGCGGTAATTGGTGGCTTAATGCTGGGTTATGGCGCGCGCCTGGCGTTTGGTTGCAACATCGGTGCTTACTTCAGTGGTATCGCGTCGGGTAGCTTGCACGGTTGGGTGTGGCTGGTGGCTGCCTTTGCGGGCAATATTGTCGGTGTGAAGCTGCGTCCGCTGTTCTTTACCGGTGAAGCAGGGCGCCAGCCAGCGGCAAAAACCTGCTAATTATAACGTATTGATTTTCAGCTGCCCCGGCAAATGTCGGGGCATTTTTTTGGCTAGAGAAGTATGACTGTGCCACCTTTGTCGTAGTGACATGGTACATTATGTCGATAAACCGTAAACGCTTGAAATTGCTGCGATGCAGCGGTAATGGAAAAGAAGAGAGCCCCTATGACGACGAGTAAGCGCCCCTTATATATTCCTTACGCCGGTCCTTCCTTACTTGAAATGCCGCTATTGAACAAAGGCAGCGCGTTTACTCAAGAGGAGCGTTTGGCGTTTAACTTGATTGGTTTGCTGCCGCAAAATGTTGAAACCATTGATGATCAGCTAGAGCGCGCTTATCGGCAGTACCAGCAGTGCAATAGCGATCTTGAGCGCCATATTTATTTGCGCGCCATTCAAGACGACAACGAAACGCTCTACTTCCGCTTGGTATCTGAGCATCTTGAAGAGATGCTGCCGATCATCTATACGCCAACCGTTGGCCAGGCATGTCAGGAATTTTCCAATATTTATCGCAATCACCGGGGCTTGTTTATCGGCTACCAGGACCGCGATCATCTGGATGATATTCTGCGCAGCGCCACCAAGGATAACGTTAAAGTTATCGTAGTCACTGACGGCGAACGTATTTTAGGGCTGGGTGACCAGGGGATCGGTGGTATGGGGATTCCCATTGGTAAGCTGGCGCTTTATACCGCCTGTGGCGGTATTAGTCCGGCCCATACGCTACCCATCGTGATTGATGTGGGCACTAATAATCAGGCGCTGCTGGATGACCCCATGTACATGGGCTGGCGCCATAAACGCGTGGGCCAGGAAGAGTACAACGCCTTTATGGCAGCGTTCATCTCAGCGCTGAAGCGCCGCTGGCCGAATGTTTTGCTGCAGTTTGAAGATTTTGCCCAAGCCAACGCCGTACCGCTGCTTGAGCGCTATCGCAACGAGTTGTGCTGCTTTAACGATGATGTTCAGGGCACGGCATCCGTTGTCGTGGGAACGCTCATGGCAGCCTGTCAGGCGCGTGAAGAAAGCATTGCCCAGCAACGCGTGGTGTTTGTTGGCGGTGGTTCAGCCGGTTGTGGTATCGCCGAGCAGGTCGTGGTGGCCATGGAGGCCGAAGGTCTCTCCGAACATGAAGCGCGTGCGCGTATTTTTGTTGTCGACCGCGAAGGCTTGATGACGACGGATCAAGAGTGGCAGCGCGATTTTCAGCGTCGTTTGGCCCACGATCCTGCGCTGGTCGCGGATTGGAATGGCCAAGGGTTGGAAGAAACCATTGCCCAGATGAAACCGACTATTCTGGTCGGTGTTTGCGGTCAGCGTGGGATATTCACCGAGCAGGTGGTTAAAACCATGCATGCAGGCTGTGAGCACCCGGTGATTATGCCGCTCTCTAATCCAACGTCTCAGGCAGAAGCTGTTCCTGAGGATGTGATCCGCTGGACCGACGGCCAAGCACTGGTCGCCACCGGTAGTCCGTTTGCTCCTGTGGTGTATAACGGGCGCACATACCCCATTGCCCAGTGCAACAACGCGTATATCTTCCCGGGCATCGGGTTGGGCGTCATTGCTTCGAATGCAAATCGGGTGACCGATGAGATGTTGATGAGCGCGTCTCGTGCGCTGGCGCGTGAAGCACCCATCGTTAAAGAGGGTAAAGGTGCGCTGTTACCGCCGCTTTCGCGTATTCGTGAAATCAGCCAGTCGATTGCCTTTGAAGTAGCCGCCACTGCTCAGCATAACGGCGTTGCGCTAACGACCAGTGGCACCAAACTGCGCGAAGACATCGAGAAAGCAAGCTGGTCACCTGAGTATCGTACCTATCGCCGCCGCGCCGTTTAAACGAGCGCTCATAAAAAACCCCCACCGAGGTGGGGGCATACAAGCATTGGTAGGTATTACTTATGCGGCGCCGATCATTTTGCGCAGCACGTAGTGAAGGATACCACCATGACGGTAGTAAGCCAGCTCATTGACCGTATCAATTCGACACTTGGCATCAACGGTATGCTCTTTTTCACCGGTTTTAATCACTACCTGCACCGTTTTGCCGGGGCTTAAATCACTTAGTCCCGCAATGGATATCTCTTCATCGCCGGTTAATCCCAGCGTTTCGCGGGTTTCACCTTCCGGGAACTGCAGCGGCACCACGCCCATGCCGATCAGGTTGGAGCGGTGAATACGCTCAAAGGATTCCGCGAGAACCGCGCGAACGCCTAGCAAGCGCGTACCTTTGGCTGCCCAGTCACGCGAAGAGCCGGTGCCATACTCTTTACCAGCAATAACGACCAGCGGTGTGCCAGCCTCTTGGTATTTCATGGCGGCATCGTAAATCGCCATTTGCTCGCCACTGGGAACATAGCGCGTTTCGCCGCCGACCACGCCGTCCAGCATCTCGTTTTTGATACGTACGTTGGCAAAGGTGCCGCGCATCATGACCTCATGATTCCCCCGGCGCGAGCCGTAGGAGTTAAAGTCGACCGGCTTAACGCCATGTTCTTGCAGGTAACGGCCTGCGGGGCTATCCGGTTTGATCGCGCCTGCGGGTGAAATATGGTCAGTGGTCACCGAGTCGCCCAGCATGGCCAGAACGCGGGCATTGCTGACGTCCTCGATCGCATCTGGTTCGCGTCCCATGCCTTCAAAGAAGGGTGGGTGCTGGATGTAAGTAGATTCGGGCCATTGGTAGACCTGACTTTCAGGAACATCAATTGCCTGCCAGGTTTCATCGCCTTTAAATACCTCACCGTACTCTTTACGGAACATATCAGTATTTACTTTCTCGACGGCCTCGGCAATTTCGGCTTGAGAGGGCCAAATATCCTTTAGATAAACCGGGTTGCCGTCACTGTCCTGGCCGAGTGGCTCCTGGGTTAAATCACGCTGTACATTGCCCGCCAGCGCATAAGCGACGACCAAGGGGGGAGAGGCAAGCCAGTTGGTTTTGACCAGCGGATGAACACGGCCTTCAAAGTTACGGTTGCCTGAAAGGACCGATGCGACGGTTAAATCTCCCTGGTTTACCGCTTTCTCAATCGCTTCAGGCAGTGGGCCTGAGTTGCCGATGCATGTCGTGCAGCCATAACCCACCAGGTTAAAGCCCAGCGCATTCAAATCCTCGTTCAAGTTGGCCGCGGCCAGGTAGTCGGTGACGACCTTGGAGCCAGGCGCCAGCGAGGTTTTAACCCAAGGCTTAGTGGTTAGGCCTTTTTCACGCGCTTTGCGCGCCAGTAGGCCTGCAGCCATCATCACGCTGGGGTTGGACGTATTGGTGCATGAGGTGATGGCAGCAATGACCACCGCGCCCGGGTCCAGGCTGAAATCCTGGTCGTCAATGGTGACTTTCTGGCTGGAGGCGTGCTTGAAGTCCCCCTCAAGGCTGCGCTCAATGCCCACGGCTGTCTGGCCGCCTTCTGAGTCGAATTTGCCTTTTTCCGCGTTGGGCTGTGCCTTGGCATCCTCCTGCATGACTTTATTAAAGGCGGCGGCCATGTCTTTTAAGGCAACGCGATCCTGCGGGCGTTTAGGGCCAGCGAGACTGGCTTCCACTTCGGTCATATCAAGGTGCAGGGCATCGGTGAACACTGGCTCATCGCCTGGCTCACGCCATAAGCCCTGCATTTTGCTATAGGCTTCTACTAGCGCAATCTGGTCATCTTCGCGCCCGGTTAAGCGCATATAGTTTAGCGTTTCGTCATCGACCGGGAAGAAGCCGCAGGTAGCGCCGTATTCCGGGGCCATATTGGCAATGGTGGCGCGGTCAGCAAGCGGCAGGTCTTTTAGGCCATCGCCGTAGAATTCGACAAACTTACCCACAACCCCTTTTTTGCGCAGCATCTCCGTCACGGTGAGTACCAGGTCGGTGGCGGTAATGCCTTCTCGCAGTTTGCCGGTCAGTTTGAAGCCGATAACTTCTGGGATCAGCATGGAGACTGGCTGGCCGAGCATGGCCGCTTCCGCCTCAATACCACCCACGCCCCAGCCTAGCACGCCCAGGCCGTTGATCATGGTGGTGTGGGAGTCGGTGCCCACGAGGGTATCCGGGTAGGCAAATGTGATGCCGTCCTCTTCCTTGGTCCACACGCTTCGGCCCAGGTACTCAAGGTTTACCTGATGGCAAATGCCGGTGCCGGGCGGCACCACGCTGAAGTTATTAAAGGCCTGTTGGCCCCAGCGCAGAAACTCATAACGCTCACGGTTGCGCTGCATTTCAATTTCGACGTTCTCTTCAAACGCTGTCGCGTTACCAAACTTGTCGACCATGACCGAGTGGTCAATCACCAGGTCAACCGGGGAAAGAGGATTGATGCGGGCCGGGTCTTCACCCAGTTTTTCTACCGCTGCGCGCATGGAGGCCAAATCGACCACACCGGGTACGCCGGTGAAATCCTGCATTAATACGCGCGCCGGGCGATAACCGATTTCACGACTGGATTTGCCCTCTTTCTGCCAATCGACAAGGGCTTGCATATCGTCTTTTTCAACGCTTTCATCGTCGGCAAAGCGCAGTTGGTTTTCGAGTAAAATTTTGAGCGACTTGGGGAGTCGGTCAATGTTGCCAAGCGCATCGGCCGCCTTGGGAAGGCTGTAGTAGCGGTACTGTTTGCTACCTACTTCCAACGTTTGAAGCGTATCGGGTGTATTGCTCATGCCTTTCTCCTCTCATTGCGTTGCACGGTATGTCACGCCGCGAAACGGTCACAGTCTTCCTTTTTAGTATGGCTTACATAGTAGTAGGACATGGGTGTTTATAAAGGTTGATTCAAGGTGTCTTCGCCTAATAGTCAATACTTAACCTTGCAATAGCTTGTACTTGGCACCATTTCAGGCAAACTCTTTGCGACTTTATCAGCTAGACATTTACAAGGTGGTGTCATGGAAACGCGTCATGAACGTTTGATTATTCTTGGGTCCGGCCCGGCAGGTTATACAGCGGCCGTGTATGCAGCACGGGCTAACTTAAAGCCTTTGCTGATCACCGGAATGCAAGCGGGTGGCCAGTTAACCACCACGACAGACGTTGATAATTGGCCAGGCGATGCCCAAGGGGTACAAGGCCCTGAGCTGATGGAGCGGATGAAAGCGCACGCCGAGCGCTTTAATACCGAGGTGCTGTTCGATCATATCAATGAAGTTAGCCTTGATGAAAAACCGTTCACCCTCAAGGGCGACAGCGGTATTTACACCTGTGACGCGCTGATTGTGGCCACGGGCGCCAGTGCTCGCTATATCGGGCTACCGTCTGAGCAGCAGTTTATGGGCCAAGGTGTTTCAGCATGTGCCACCTGCGACGGGTTCTTCTACCGTAACCAGGAAGTCATTGTGGTGGGCGGCGGCAATACGGCCGTGGAAGAGGCGCTGTATCTCTCTAATATTGCGTCGAAAGTTACTCTGGTACACCGCCGCGACTCCCTTCGCGCGGAAAAGATCCTGCAAGACAAGCTGTTTGAAAAAGTCGAAGCAGGCACTATTGCGCTGGAGTGGTTCCAGGAAATTGATGAAGTACTGGGCGACAACACTGGCGTTACCGGCGTACGGTTGAAATCAACACGGGATGGCACGGTAAAAGAAATCCAGGCGCCAGGCCTCTTTATTGCCATCGGCCATCACCCCAACACCGGGATGTTTGAAGGCCAACTGGTCATGAACGGCGGCTATATCAAGGTGAATTCAGGGCTTGAAGGAAATGCTACCGCCACCAGCGTGCCGGGTGTGTTCGCGTGTGGCGATGTGATGGATCACATCTATCGTCAGGCCATTACTTCGGCGGGCAGTGGCTGCATGGCCGCGCTGGATGCCGAGCGTTATCTGGACGGTATCGCCTAATCAAGTTGTTCAAGAGGGGAAAGCCGCCTGCTGCTAACAGCTGGCAGGCGGCTCTGCAATACGAGCCCGGCCAAGCGTACTGAGTACCAGGCTCGCTCCCGCAGTGCTGCTGTGTGTGCTGGGGCAGATGGAGAACGTACTGTTAAACCCCGTGGCATGCCCGAGCGGGGTATATTTGATCCGCGCATGACCGTTCTTGCTAACGTTAACGCCGTTGGTGGATGGAAACACCCGGATTATCTCGTCTTTATGGATGCCACGGGTCTTGTCGGCGCTAACCACCATCAGTTCATTCCCCCAATCACGGGCACAAGCGCTGCGGTCAGCCGTCGCGGGGCACAAGGTAATATCGCGGTGCTGAGTAATGGCGGTACTGCGGGCTAACGTGAGTGCGGTTTGTAGTCGGTTCACTTCGCTGGTAACCGCAGTACGCTCACTCAGTGATTGAAGGCCGGGTATGCCCCAAGCCGCCAATATGCCTGCCAGAATCAGCACAATCAGCAGCTCAATGAGCGTAAACCCTTGAAGGTAGGTTGGATATTCGCTGTGCTTGTGCGTCATGCAGTCTTCCCTGTGACTTGACCTGCTCGGCCTCCTCGCTATGCTCACTGTCCGTATCCGGCCTGGGCCGGTCATCAAGTAAGCCAGAGTAGGCAATGCCTGTGAGCGATTTTCTAATTATTGGCGGCGGTGTGATCGGCATGCTGACCGCGTTGCAGTTAGCGGATGCCGGTCAACACGTCACTCTTGTTGAGCGCGGCATGTGTGGCAAAGAGGCCTCCTGGGCGGGTGGTGGCATTGTATCACCGCTCTATCCGTGGCGTTACGCACCGCCCATTTCGCAACTTTCTCGCTGGTCGGAAGGAGTTTACCCAACGCTTGCGCTACGTTTGCTGGAAGAAACCGGCATTGACCCTGAGTATCGTCAAAAGGGGTTGCTCTATTTAAATGTCGATGATGACGATAAAGCACTGCAGTGGGCGCGTCAGCTAGGCAAACCGCTGGTGCAGGTTAACGCTGATTTCGTGCAACAAAAAGAACCCGATGTTGCCATTGCCCATGAAAACGCCTTGTGGATGCCAACCCTTGGCAGTGTGCGAAACCCACGGCTTGGCCAGGCGCTGCGCGCTAAATTACTCGCCATGCCCAATGTAACGCTACGGGAGCAGTGCGAGGTGCATGGCGTGATACGCCGTGGCGGCCAGGTGGTGGGTGTTAACACCTCGCAAGGCGTGGTGGAGGCGGGGCGGTTGGTCGTGTGCGGTGGTGCCTGGAGTGCAGGGCTTTTGGCTACGCTTGACGTGGCGTTACCCGTACGCCCAGTGAAAGGCCAGATGATCGCCTACCAGGCGCCTGCCGGGCTTGTGCAGCGGGTCGTCTTGAAAGATGGTCGCTATGTAATTCCGCGCAGCGACGGTCTGCTGCTTGTCGGCTCCACCCTGGAAGACACCGGGTTTGATAAAGCTACCGATGAGGAGGCGCTGGCCTCATTAAAGCAGAGCGCTGAGCGTATTGTTCCCGCGTTGGCGGACTGCCCGGTTGCTTATCACTGGGCAGGCCTGCGCCCCGGCTCACCCGATGGCATCCCGTTTATTGGCGCACTTCCAGAGCTGCCCAACGTCTACGTAAACGCCGGGCATTACCGCAATGGGCTCGTGCTGGCGCCTGCTTCCACCCACTTGCTGGTGGACCAGCTGCTTGATCGGATGCCGTTGATTGATCCTACGCCCTACTTGCCGACGCAAGCACGGTTAAAGGGTTAAGCGCCGTCGTTTTTATCCTGTTGTTCTTGAAGATAACGGTCGCGATGGGCGCTGCAGCAGAACCACTGTTCGTGGTCGCGCAGTGCCTCGCTTTCCGGTACATGGACCTCACACCAGCGGCAGCGCACCATTTGGCCGCCTTCGTGACGGTTCAAGGCATTGCGCTTTGCGTCGCGGTCGAGTTTGTGCTGCCGATACATGCCGTAAAGCTTTAGGCCTGCGTAAAACAGCACAGCGAAAATTATCAAGCGAATAATCAAAAGGTTCATCCTTGCCAGTCCTCCTGAACGGAGCCGAAAACGATCAATGCGCATGCGGGCTTTGCCAGCAGGCAGTCCTTGCGGGACAATGCATTGACGCAGGTAATAATGTTCCAAGGATTCTCAAGAGATTTTAACGCCCATGCAAGATTTAACGCTGGTAATGGCCCAACTCGATCCGCTTGTCGGGGATATTCCCGGTAATGCGGCGCGCGCTATTGAAGCCGTGCGCGAAGCGCGCATTGAGCATGGGGCAGATATTGTTATCTTCCCTGAGCTGTTTTTGTCCGGTTACCCACCGGAAGATTTATTGCTGCGCCCCTCTATGGAAGCACGGTTGCGCGAAGCGCGGGCCAAAATGGCAGAAAAGGTCGCCCGCGATGTGCTGGTGATTATTGGTTATCCGGGGACCCGTGAAGGCAAGTGCTATAACATGGCGGGCGTGCTGTATAACGGCCAGTGGGAGGCCGAATACGCCAAGCAAGCGCTACCCAATTACCAGGTTTTCGATGAGCAGCGCTACTTTACCCCAGGCACAGAGCCGTTGGTGTATGAGCATAAGGGGGCCAAGCTCGGGCTTTTAATTTGTGAGGACCTGTGGGAAGGCGCGCCTGCACGGGCTGCCACCGCCGCCGGGGCGGAAGTGCTGATTAGCCTGAACGCCTCCCCTTATCATCAGGATAAACCAGACGAGCGGCTCCGCTTGCTGGAGCTGCGCGCGCAAGATGTAAGCCGCCCGATTGTGTATGTGAATACCATTGGTGGCCAGGATGAGTTGGTGTTCGACGGCGGTTCCAGTTGTGTGGATGCACAGGGCCAGCTAAAAGTGCTTGCTCCGTATTGGCAGGCAGGCTTAATGCCGGTGCAACTGCTGCAAACCAGCGCCTCTACCTGGGAGCCGCAGTCAGGTGAAATTGAGCCGGATGCCGAGCCAGAAGAGAGCCTGTACTGCGCGCTGGTAACGGGGCTGCGTGATTACGTCAATAAAAGTGGCTTTGAAGGCGTGGTGCTGGGTCTTTCCGGTGGAATCGACTCGGCGCTGTCCTTGGCGATTGCGGTAGACGCACTGGGCCCGCAGCGCGTTCAGGCAGTGATGATGCCGTACCACTACACTGCGGATATCTCCCGGCAGGATGCTGCCCTTCAGGCAGAAATGCTTGGCGTGCATTACGACGTTTTGCCTATCGAGTCCATGGTCGATGCCTTTATGGCGACGCTTTCGGAAAGCTTTACGGGCACTGAACGTGATACCACCGAAGAGAACCTTCAGTCGCGCTGTCGGGGCGTACTGCTGATGGCACTTTCCAATAAGAAAGGCCTGATGGTACTGACCACCGGCAACAAAAGTGAAATGGCGGTGGGCTATGCCACGCTGTATGGCGACATGGTGGGCGGCTATAACGCCATCAAGGATGTCTATAAAACCTGGGTATACCGCCTGGCCCGCTGGCGTAATACGCAGTCTCCTGCTATTCCTGAGCGCGTCATTGAGCGTCCGCCCAGCGCAGAGCTTGCGCCTGACCAGCAGGATAGCGATTCACTACCGGATTACGATGTGTTGGACGCTATCCTCATGTGCTATATCGAAGGTGACATGAGTGCTGAAGCGATCATTGCAGCGGGTTATGATCATGAAGATGTCTATCAAGTGGTCAAGCTGGTAGACCGTTGTGAGTATAAACGTCGCCAGGCCCCGGTGGGCGTGCGCGTCACATCGCGCGGCTTTGGACGTGATCGCCGTTACCCGATTGTTAACGGTTGGCAGCCGGGCGATTAACAGGTATTAGCGTAACGCCAACTAAAAAACCACGCCGAGGCGTGGTTTTTTGGAAGGGTAAACCGTACTGTCATCAGCCCATTGCGTTCATTTTAGTGCTTGGGTACAAAGCGGTCGCCTTGAAGTTGCTCGTGGTCGGGAGCATTTTCACGCAGTACGATGATGACTTCTTGAGCGCGATCGTTCATGCCCAAACCCTGATAACCCTCGATCATAACGGCCAGTGCGTCGCGGGTGGCACTGGATTCGGGGTAGTTTTCGATCACCCAACGCCCACGCTCGACAGCGGCCAGGTAAGCCCCACGGCGCAGGTAATAGTCGGCAACATGCAGTTCATGCTGGGCCAGCAAGTCGCGCAAATAAATAATGCGCTGCTGCGCATCCGGGGCGTATTCACTTTGCGGGTAGCGCTGGATCAGTTCACGGAAGTCGTTATACGCATCACGCGAGGCGCCTATGTCGCGCTTGGAAATATCAATTAAGCGAAGGCGCTCAAGGCTGAAACGACCCGCCTGCCAAGCAGAAAGTCCGCGCAGGTAGTAGGCATAATCAACCTGCGGGTGGTCGGGGTGCAGGCGAATAAACCGACTGGCGGCGGCGCGTGCTTCTTCCCAGTCACCGTTTTCATAGTAGGCGTACACCAGCTCTAATTGCGCCTGTTCAGCATGGGGGCCGAAAGGATAGCGTGTATCCAACGCTTCCAGCCGCTCAATCGCAATGGGGTAGCGGTTGCTATCCAGCGCGGTGCGAGCAAGTTCGTAGAGCTCACGCTCTTGCACTCCGGAAAACTCATCTTCTTCTTCCGGAGTCGTGTCATTACTGGCGCAGCCTGCCAATAAGGCAAGACTTAAAGCAAGGGCACCAAAGCGGTTGGCAGCAGAAAAAACGCGCATCATCATCCTCGTTGCAAACAAGCCTCAATCACCGAAAAGCGACGATGGCCATAAGTAGAAATGGTAGAATAGGTCGCAGTAACCCCACTATAAATCACCTCGACGCAAAACGCAGGCTTAGTGGCGTTTTGTCGAGTGTTGTCAAAGGAAATAACGTCATGCCCCGGATAGTTGAAGCCATGCAGCGCGTGCCCGCAACACTTGCAGGTGCACGGTTGGATCAAGCAGCGGCGGAGTTATTCAGCGATTACTCACGCGAGCGCCTGAAAGCATGGATCAACGCGGGTGAGCTAACCATCGATGGCGCCCAGGCCAAGCCGAAAGCGAAGCTGCACGGTGATGAAATGCTAGTGTTAAAGGCCACCATTGAAGAAGATCTGCGTTTTGAAGCGCAGGACATACCGCTGAGTATTGTCTATGAAGATGATGCCGTAATGGTGATCAACAAACCTACCAATATGGTGGTGCATCCTGCGGCGGGCAATCGTGATGGCACTTTGCTCAACGCGCTGCTTTATCATCGCCCGGCACTTGCTGAAGTGCCTCGCGCGGGGATTGTTCACCGCTTGGATAAAGATACCACTGGCTTAATGATGGTGGCTAAAACCATTCAAGCGCAAACGGCCCTGGTTGAGCAACTGCAGGCACGCAGCGTATCACGCCAGTATGATGCGGTGGTGATCGGTAAGCCCGTGACAGGCAGCACCATTGATGCGCCTATTGGCCGTCATCCTAAAGACCGTAAACGCCAGGCTGTCACCAACGCTGGTAAACCTGCCGTGACCCACTTTCGCGTTGTGGAGCGTTTTCGCGCGCATACGCATGTTCGCTGTAAGCTGGAAACCGGGCGCACGCATCAGATTCGCGTGCATATGTCCCATGCCCGTTACCCATTGATTGGCGACCCGCTCTATAGCGGGCGTGCCAAGCTGCCACCTGGTGCTGCCGGACCGCTTAAGGAGATCCTGCGTGAGTTCCCGCGCCAGGCGCTGCATGCCCGCGAGCTAAGCTTTGTGCACCCGATGAGTGGTGAAACGCTGACTTTTTACGCCGATCTGCCCGATGATCTACTAATGTTGTTGGACTACCTGCGCGAAGACAGTGAGACCATGCAATGAGTGATGCCATTGATTTACGGCCAACGCTACTAATACCGGATTGGCCTGCGCCTGACAATGTGCAGGCCTTTGTGAGCACCCGGGAAACGGGCCCTAGCCAAGAAGAATTTGCCGCGTTCAATCCCGCCTCTCACGTCGGTGATAACCCTGAGCATGTGGCGCTTTGCCGCCGCTTGATGCAAAAAGAGATCGGCGATGAGCGCCCGCTGCTATGGTTAAATCAAACGCATGGCGCGCGCGTTCAGCAGGGTTACCAGGCCGACGTGCCTGAGGCAGATGCTGCCGTCGCCACCTCCAATGAATACGCCTGTGTCGTGCTGACCGCAGATTGCCTGCCGGTGATGTTTTGTAATCAAGCCGGAACGCGGGTGGCCGTTGCTCACGCCGGCTGGCGGGGGCTGGCCGGAGGCGTTTTAGAGGCGACGGTGGCCGCCATGAATAGCGAGCCCGAGGATATTCTCGTATGGCTAGGCCCGGCTATTTCCAATGCTCAGTTTGAAGTTGGGCCGGAAGTGTATGGCGCCTTTGTTGCCGTACACCCAGAAACTGCGGAAGCGTTTGACCATAGTCCCTATCGAATGGGGCACTATATGGCTGATTTGTACCGGCTGGCGCGGTTTCGCTTGGAAGCGCTTGGTGTTGAACATATTAGCGGTGGGCACTTCTGTACTGCCTGCGAATCACGTTTTTACTCTTATCGGCGTGATGGCGGTACGACGGGGCGCATGGCCAGTGTGATCTGGATCAAAAAATAACCAGGTTGGCATTAACTCCTCTTGAAAACGGCGGAACTAGCACCATTTAAC
Organism: Halomonas sp. 72; assembly: GCF_052379785.1. NCBI lineage: Bacteria > Pseudomonadati > Pseudomonadota > Gammaproteobacteria > Oceanospirillales > Halomonadaceae > Halomonas > Halomonas sp. 72. Next base: position 76,421 of record NZ_JBQSYY010000018.1, read on the forward strand.
TTGCAAAGCTAATATTTGTTAGGAAAGTGAACAGCAGGTTTTTCCGAAACGCCGTGCGTTCGGGCGCAGGGCTAATCCAAGAGGCTCACTATGCGTTTTGATAAGTTTACTGCCAAGCTTCAGGCCGCTATTGCTGAAGCGCAATCCTTGGCCGTTGGCCGCGGCCATAACCAGTTAGACCCTTCTCATCTTCTTCTTGCGCTACTGGATACCAAGGATACGGGTATTAAAGCCCTGATCGAAAAATCCGGAGGCTCAAGCTCGCGTCTGCGTGATGGGTTAGTGCAGCAGCTTGATAACTTACCTAAAGTAAGCCAGTTCGATGGCGAAGTGCAGCCATCACGGGATTTCGTTAAATTATTCAACCTGACCGACCGTGAAGCACAAGCGCGTGGCGACCAGTTCATTGCCAGCGAACTCGTGCTGCTGGCGGCGCTGGAAATGAATGGCCCGCTTGCCAAGCTAATGAAAGAGGCGGGCGTTAACCGGAAGTCCCTTGAGGCGGCGATTAATAGCCTGCGCGGAGGGGCAAGCGTTGATGATCCTAACGCTGAAGATCAGCGGGAATCGCTCAACAAGTACACCCTTGACCTTACTCAGCGCGCGCTGGATGGCAAGCTTGACCCGGTAATTGGCCGTGATGATGAAATCCGTCGCACCATTCAGGTATTGCAGCGCCGTACCAAAAATAACCCTGTTTTGATTGGCGAGCCTGGCGTCGGTAAAACGGCGATTGTTGAAGGGTTGGCGCAGCGTATCGTTAATGGTGAAGTGCCGGAAGGCTTAAAAGACAAACGCGTACTGTCGCTGGATATGGGCTCGCTGCTAGCAGGTGCCAAATTCCGTGGTGAGTTTGAAGAGCGCTTAAAGTCGGTTCTCAAAGAGCTTGCCCAGGAAGAGGGGCGGGTCATTCTGTTTATCGATGAGTTGCACACCATGGTCGGCGCCGGTAAGGCGGAAGGCGCGATGGACGCGGGCAATATGCTCAAACCTGCGCTTGCACGGGGTGAGCTGCACTGCGTGGGCGCGACCACGCTGGATGAGTATCGCAAATATATTGAAAAGGACGCGGCACTTGAGCGTCGGTTCCAGAAAGTGTTGGTCGATGAGCCGACGGAAGAAGATACCGTGGCCATTCTGCGCGGCTTAAAAGAGCGTTATGAAGTGCACCACGGCGTGGATATTACCGACTCGGCAATTATTGCCGCGGCGAAGCTGTCCACTCGCTATATCACTGATCGGCAGTTGCCCGATAAAGCGATAGATCTGATTGATGAAGCGGCTTCGCGGATTCGTATGGAGCTTGATTCCAAGCCCGAAGCAATGGACCGCCTGGACCGGCGTTTAATCCAGCTCAAGATGGAGCGGGAAGCGCTCAAAAAAGAGACCGACGAGGCGACTAAAAAACGCCTTGAAGCGCTTAACAACCAGATTCATGAGTTTGAGCGCGAGTATGCCGACCTGGATGAAGTCTGGAAGGCAGAAAAAGCCAGTATCCAAGGCTCGGCTCAGTTCAAGGCAGAATTGGAGCAGGCGCGCCTTGACCTGGAACAGGCACGACGGCAGGGCGATTTAGGACGCATGTCGGAAATTCAGTACGGGCAAATCCCTGAGCTGGAAAAGAAAATTGCCGAAAGCGGTGAAAGTGAAGCCGATATTACCAAGCACCAACTGCTGCGCTCCAACGTGACGGAAGAGGAAATAGCAGAGGTGGTATCGCGCTGGACTGGCATTCCGGTGTCCAAAATGCTGGAAGGCGAGCGCGATAAATTGCTGCGGATGGAAGATGCTCTGCATGAGCGGGTCATTGGCCAGGATGAGGCAGTTGAAGCTGTTGCCAACGCCGTGCGGCGCTCACGTGCGGGGTTGTCCGACCCTAACCGGCCGAACGGTTCGTTCCTGTTCCTTGGGCCTACCGGGGTGGGTAAAACCGAGCTTTGCAAGTCATTGGCCAACTTCCTGTTCGACACAGAAGAGGCCATGGTGCGTATCGATATGTCGGAATTCATGGAGAAGCACTCTGTGGCGCGGTTGATTGGTGCGCCTCCCGGCTATGTAGGTTACGAAGAGGGCGGCTATTTAACCGAGGCGGTGCGCCGTAAACCTTACTCCGTGCTGTTGCTGGATGAGGTGGAAAAGGCCCACCCGGATGTTTTCAATATTCTGCTGCAGGTATTGGAAGATGGCCGGTTAACGGATGGCCAAGGCCGCACGGTGGACTTTCGCAATACCGTGATCGTGATGACCTCTAACATGGGCTCAGACATTATTCAGCGCATGGGCGGTGACGTCAGCGCTGACAAAGAAAGCGCCTATGAGGACATGAAAAACAAGGTCATGGAGGTGGTGGGCAATCACTTCCGCCCTGAGTTGATCAACCGGATTGATGAAGTGGTCGTCTTCCATGCCTTGGGTCAGGAGCAAATTCAGGCAATTGCAGGCATTCAACTGGAGCGCTTGAGAGCCCGCTTGGCTGAGCACGATTTAGGCCTTGAGGTGAGCGATGACGCTATGGCGCAGCTGGCGGTTGTTGGGTTTGACCCTGTCTATGGCGCGCGGCCACTCAAGCGCGCTATTCAGAGCCGGATCGAGAATCCGCTGGCGCAAGACTTGCTGGCAGGCAAGTTTTCACCCGGCGATGTTATTCGGGTGAGTGCCTCGGACGGTAAGCTTGCGTTTAATAGCTAACCGCTCACTGATAATCAGACGTTCCTGGTTATAACCATATGCCCCGCTCGGCCTTGCCGGCGGGGCTTTTTTTGTCTCAAATCGCTTCTTTGCACATTCATCGGGCATTGATGGTTGACATGCCAAGAGGCTAATGGAATCTTATCTGTTCCTGATTTGCGGGCGCGGACCTACGGGTAACCCCTTTTCACCGCGCGAAGGGTAGGCGTAAGCCTTTACCCGCCGAAGGACTTCCGGGTTTGAGCTAACCGCTTAGCCTGGCCAACGCCCCGACACGGCAATCAGCCGTGAAAGAGAGCCACTGATATATGTTGTCATGGATCAGTGCCTCTCAGAGAGTGCAGGCCCTAACCGGGCCGTATGCCAGGGTTTGGCATCAGGTGCCGGCATGGGCCGGCAGCGGCATACCGCCGCACTCGACACCGCAGGATGTCCTGCGGATCGCACTCGAGACCTCCAGGGGAGAAATACAGTGGAACTGCTTTCCGGCGCAGATATGATCGCCCGCTTCTTGAAAGATGAGGGCGTTGAGTACATTTATGGTTATCCCGGCGGCGCGGCGCTGCATATTTATGATGCGCTGTTCCGCCAGGACGATGTGAAGCACATTCTTGTGCGTCACGAACAAGCGGCCACGCATGCCGCCGACGGTTACGCTCGCGCCTCGGGTAAGCCAGGTGTGGTGCTGGTCACATCAGGGCCTGGTGCAACCAATGCCGTCACCGGTATTGCGACCGCCTATATGGATTCCATTCCGATGGTGGTGCTGTGCGGCCAAGTGGCCAGCCATCTGATTGGCGAAGACGCCTTCCAGGAAACCGATATCGTGGGTGTCACCCGGCCTATCGTGAAGCACAGCTTTTCGATTCGTCATCCGTCTGAAATTCCGGAAGTGCTTAAAAAAGCCTTTTATCTGGCTTCTACCGGGCGCCCCGGCCCTGTGGTGGTCGATATTCCCAAGGATATGACCGCGCCGACCGAGCGCTACGAGTACATCTACCCGAAAAAGGTCAAGCTGCGCTCGTATAACCCGGTGACACGTGGCCATACAGGGCAGATTAAAAAAGCCATCGAGCTAATGCTTAAAGCCAAGCGCCCGGTGTTTTATACCGGTGGTGGTGTGGTGACCGGTAAAGCCAGTGAAGGCTTAACCGATCTGGTCAAAAAGCTGGGTTTCCCCATTACCACCACGCTGATGGGCATTGGCGCATACCCGCAAAGCGATCGTCAAAGCCTTGGCTGGCTGGGCATGCACGGCTCTTATGAGTCCAACATGGCCATGCACCACGCTGATTTGATTATCGCTATTGGCGCACGCTTTGATGACCGGGTTACCAACAACACGTCGAAGTTCTGCCCCACGGCGAAAATTATTCACGTTGATGTTGATCCTAGCTCTATCTCTAAAACCGTGCGTGCTGATGTGCCTATCGTAGGGCCTGCCGCTAGCGTTATTAATGAGATGATTAGCCTGGTTCAGGGCCATCCCATTGCGCATCCTGAAGCACTTGCTGAGTGGTGGGAAAAGATCGATGGCTGGCGTGCCGAGCGTAAAGGCAAGCTTTACGAACCGTCCAAGCCAGGTGAAGCGTTAAAGTCGCAGGAAGTTGTTGAAGCGCTGTGCCGGATAACGCGCGGTGAAGCATTTGTTACGACCGACGTAGGTCAGCACCAGATGTTTGCGGCTCAGTACTACAAGTTTGATAAGCCCAACCGGCTGATTACCTCAGGCGGTCTTGGCACCATGGGCTTTGGCTTCCCGGCCGCCATGGGGATCAAGCAGAACTACCCGGACGACGACGTCGTGTGTGTTACCGGGGAAGGCAGCTTCCAGATGATGATGCAGGAACTCTCCACCTGTAAGCAGTACGGCGTAGGGGTCAAAATTCTCAATCTGAACAATGCCTCGCTAGGCATGGTGCGTCAGTGGCAGGACCTGAACTACAAGTCACGTCATGCGCACTCTTATATGGAATCACTGCCTGATTTCCATCTGTTGATTGAGGCTTATGGATTTACCGCGATTACCGTCACTACTCAGGATGAGCTTGAACCGGCGCTTGAGCGTGCATTTGCCGACAAGCACGAACTGGTGTTCCTTGACGTGAAGGTGGATCCTTTCGAGCACGTCTACCCGATGCAGGTGCCGTTAGGCTCCATGCGCGACATGCTGCTGTCTAAAACGGAGCGTACCTGATGCGACATATCATCTCGATTCTGTTGGAAAACGAACCGGGTGCGCTGTCACGTGTGGTCGGCCTGTTTTCCCAGCGTAACTTCAACATTGAAACGCTTAACGTAGCGCCTACGGAAGATGCGTCGCTTTCGCGGTTGACGGTGACCACGGTTGGCGATGATCGTGTCATTGAGCAAATCACCAAGCACCTCAACAAGCTGATTGATGTGGTGAAGCTGGTTGACTTGACTGAAGGCAACCACATCGAGCGTGAACTGATGATGGTGAAGGTAAAGGCATTGGGGGCTGCCCGCGATGAAGTGAAGCGTACCGTGGATATTTTTCGGGCGCAGATCGTCGATGTCACACCTAATCTATATACCGTGCAGATTACCGGTGATGCCGCCAAGTTGGACGCTTTTCTGCAGGCCATGGCACCAGTAGGAATTCTTGAAGTGGCGCGTACCGGCGTTTCTGGTATTGCGCGTGGTGACAAGGTGCTATCGATTTAATTACCTGATCACTGCACGTTTAGCCAAGCCGTATTGCTCGACTCAAAAGCACCGTCTCGCCGAGGCGGTGCTTTTTATAATCGATTAGCGTTCGCTAATCGCAGACCAAAGCGCCTCAATAAGCGGATTTTTTAAACGCCGATTTAGAACGCAAAGGCCCACGTCATAGTGGGGCAGCTCAGGTTTTACGTTTAACATGCGGACGCGGTTGGCAAGCGGGCTGTTATCCAACACGATTTTGGGAACCACGCCTACGCCAAAGCCCAGCCCCACCATACTAACAATCGCTTCGTGCCCGGCCACCTGGGCGTAGATTCGAGGCGTGATACCCATTGCTTTAAACCAGGTGTTGGCGTACTCCCGCGATAAGCCTGCTTCAGAAAGTATCATGGGCACTTGCTGCCACTGCGCTGCCGTGGAGCTTTCAGGGAAGCTGGGTAGCCAATCGCACGGTTTATTAGGCGCAATAAACACCAGCGGTGAACGTGTTAATGACTTAAACGCCAGCGCATTAGGGGGAATGCGGGGGCGCGGCGTAATCGCCATATCATCGTCACCCTCCATTACTCTTTTCATTGCATTCGCCGGATCACCGGTATGCAGCTTTAACTCAATACCGGGATGACGTGTTCGTACATCGCTTAATAGCTCATACAGAAAGCTGTAACTGGCAGTTACTGAGCAGTAGATGCTGATCTCACCGCTCAGCATGGTCGCTTCATTGGCCAGGCGACGCTTGGTCATTTCCCACTGTTCTAACGTTTCGCGTGCGTAGTGCTGAAAACTGAGCCCTTGGGGAGTCAGTGCGACATGGCGGTTGTCACGCTCGAACAGCCGAGTGGCCAACTCTTCCTCCAACTGCTGAATAGAGCGGCTAAGCGTCGAGGGGCTTATGTGGCTCAACTCGCTGGCGCGGCCAAAATGGAGCGTGTCAGAAAGCGTGACAAAGTGCTTCAGTAAGCGAAAATCCATGCCAGTACCGTCATTTCAATATGTGAAATAGTTTGTTGCAAATACAGCGTTTTACGCAAAGATGCGTGTGTCGTAAAGTTGCTTGACGCTTTACCAGCGCTGCACTAGACGGCGCGGTGGCCATCAGCGCTGACACGCTACTATAACAACGTAATGACTAATAATGGGTTTCTGAAACCTCGCTTACGGTTGTCACGATAAAAATGGTGACCTTTTCCTGGTTTAAGACCAAAAGTCACTGCAGATGAAATTGCCAGATAAGCCCTAAATTGCATGATGCTCTGGATCACGGTCAGTTGGTCGGCAAATCCAGGGCTAGTGTTTTCAAGCAGTAGGTGCTTATTAACTTGGTGACGGGGTGCGCTTTGGCGCATCCCGTTTGTTTTATAGGGCTAGCCGTGATGCATTTTTGTCTACGTGCGGTAATTGACTGGCTGACCAAAGCTCACCGTGTAGAATGAAAGTGTTCACTATTTGTGGCTTTTTATTAAACGGATGACACCTATGATTCAGGACGCTCGCGATCAAGAGCAGGCCAGTACACCCCAGCCCGAAAACCACGACCAGGCTCAAAAGGTCGACAATGAGGATTTAGCTGCCGCCTTTCTACGTGACACAGAGATCGTCGAAGATGCGGTAGAGGATGGCAAGAAAGTTCGCCGCAAGGGAATCTATTTACTGCCCAACCTGTTTACTACGTCCGCTCTGTTTTCAGGCTTCTTTGCCGTTGTCGCCGGTATTAACGGTGATTTTACGTCGGCTGCAGTCGCTATTTTCATTGCTATGGTGCTGGATGGGCTGGATGGCCGCGTTGCGCGTATGACCAATACGCAAAGCGAATTTGGGGCTGAGTACGATAGCCTGGCCGATATGATTTCCTTTGGTATGGCGCCTGCGCTTGTCGCGTTCACCTGGATTTTACAGGATATCGGGAAGACCGGCTGGGTGGTCGCGTTTCTCTATGTCGCCTGCGCGGCACTTCGCTTGGCACGCTTTAATGTACAAAACGGAAGTGTTGATAAGAAGTGGTTTATTGGCCTTCCTAGTCCATCAGCGGCAGCACTAGTGGCTGCGTGTGTTTGGACCTTCCACAGCTTTGATGCGGATGCGTTTGGCTTCAAGCTGCTGATGTTGGTCGTTGTGGCGGCCGCCGGCATTCTGATGGTCAGCAATATCCGCTATTACAGCTTTAAAGATCTCGACTTTAGAAAGCCCGTACCCTTTGTAGTGTTGCTGGCCGTTGTGTTGGGGTTTGTCATGATTTCGGTCGAACCGTCCGTAATGCTGCTCTTGCTGTTTGGTGCCTATGTGCTCTCAGGCCCGGCGTATGCGCTTATGCGCAAGGCAAAACCTAAAAGCTGAGCTTTTAACTGAACTTTTTGAAACTATCTTCAAAAAGGCCTTGCCAAACCGGCAGCGAATCCGTAAAGTACGCATCCGCTGCCGGGGACGCCA
>NZ_JBQSYY010000019.1:0-81783 GCF_052379785.1 Halomonas sp. 72
AGTATGCGTAGCCTGCATAGAGCGTTGCTTGCGAGCCAACTTTTCGTACAAAGCCTAAACCCAGATCAGACATCACGCTCTCCTTGTGCTCTGTTCCCTTTAGACTCATCAGCCTCGTTAGGGGCTGTCAATATCAGGTAGGACACCACCATAAAGTCTTCAATACCCTGACTGGAGGTAGCGGTCAGTACGGTACCGCCTTTGGTAAACAGGCTTTCAATGCCTTTTTCTTCGCTCTTGCCGGCAATGCTGTCTACGGCGACAGCTAATAGGTGCTGAAAGTGGCTCATATCACGCCCGTGGCGTGTGATACGGTTTACTTCAGTGATGGCGGGTTGATCGGGCGCTTTGTGCTTAAAGGCTTCACGCTTAAGCAGGTCGAGTATTTTTTTACTTTGGGTAAAGTTCAGCTCAACCGCGCTACTGCCTTCAGCATCACCGGTCACGTAGACCAGGAAGTATGGTGCTAGCGGGTAGTTATCATCGACCTGAACGGCTTCTTTACCGCTGCGGATATTCTTCAGGCAGAAGATAACGCCGGGTTTAATGCCTTCGGCGGCCAGACTTTCGTCAATACTGGCGGCGGCATACAGCCCCAACGGTGCTTGCTTCAGCATTGTGAGGCGGGCCTTGTCGCTCATATAGCCAGACAGATCCATGCGGAAATCATTTAGGGTAAGGTCGGTAATGGATACACCTCCGCTCATGTCCTCCAGATCGACAACCGCATCTTTGAGTTGCTGTAGTTGTCTGCGCCGGTATTCAAGGTCATTCATGTCTTTGGCGCTTTCATCAATGACGTTTTCTTCGCCCGTCGCGGATATATCCAATAACACCATGCGCCCGGAGACACGCGCTTCAAGGTTGATGTATTCATCCAGCTCCATGTTGGGCCAGAAGTTGATTATCTGGATTTGCGTATTTTTACTGCCAAGACGATCGATACGGCCAAAACGCTGAATGATGCGTACCGGGTTCCAGTGAATGTCGTAGTTGATGAGCGTATCGCAATCCTGAAGGTTTTGACCTTCACTGATGCAGTCGGTGGCAATCAGTAAATCCAGCTCGCTCGTAGCTGTTGGGTCTACTTTGCTGCGCTCTTTGGACATCGGCGAGAAGGCAGTCAGAATATTGTTTAAGTCTGAACCTAAGCCCTTCATGGTGGTTTTATTGGTACCGCCACCCGTCACCAACGCACTGTGAATGCCCAGTTCGGAGTGCGCCCATTGTGCCAGATGGGCATACAGGTATTGGGCGGTATCGGCGAACGCGGTAAAGACGATGACCTTTTTATTGCCAAGATTTAGCGGGTTAGCCACCTTGCTGGCAATGGTCTGTTTAAGCTGCTCTAACTTTGCATCACGGCCTGCGTTCACACTTTGTGCTGTTTCGGCAATATGCGTCAGGAACTCGCGATCAGCCTCCAGCTCCTGTCGGAAGCGGATGAGATCCATATCCTGGAGCAACACTTTGGTTTTGTTGCCCACCATGTAACTTTCCAGTTCGGTGGACTCCAGCTCAAAGTCGTGAATATCCTCGATATTCAGCTCGGTCAGTTCTTCTGATTCGTGGGCATCAATTTTGGCCAGCAGTCGGTCGACCTGCCGAGCAAGCTTTGTGGCCGTCAGCGTGAACGAGTGAATGGAGCTTTCCATACGCTTGAGCAAATTGACGCGCATAAGGTGAATCAGGCTTTCTTCACGGTCAACCTGTTTGAACACCCCTCTGCCTGCGCCCACGGCTTTATCGTAACGACGGGCGTATTCGGCTTTTTTGGCTTCGCGCACGAATTTCAGCGGAGAATAACCCGCCAGGGACAGCCGCCGGATGGTTTTGTTGACGTCTTTTAAGGGCGGAAACTCGCCGGAGGCGTCGATGTCGGCATAGATGTTTTTCGGTGGCAAGCGAGTTGGGAAGCGGCCAATATCTTCGGTGCCGTAGTACTTTTCTATGTGTTTGCGGGAGCGAGCAATGGTAACGATATCGAGCAGTTTGAAGTAGTCAAAGCTCATGATGTCGAGCAAGGCTGCGGTGGTACGATTTTCGACCGGCTCACTGACCCACTGGTTAAATTGCTTCTGGGCAAGCCGCAGAGTGGATTCAATATTTTTGATACCCTGTTCGGCAAAGGCATCATCCCGACCTTCCGTAATGAACGCGACCTGATTTTTCAGATCATTCATGCGATTGTTGACCGGCGTTGCCGACAACATCAGCACCTTGGTTTTCACTCCTGAACGGATAATGTCGTTCATCAGGCGCTCATAGCGGCTTTTACCTTCCGCCTTGCTCGGTGTGTTACGAAAGTTGTGGGATTCGTCGATAACCACCAGGTCGTAATTGGCCCAGTTCAGTGTCTCCAGATTGATTTCGCCCGAGTAGCCCTTCGGTCGGGTCAGATCGGTATGGTTCAGTACATCGTAATTAAAGCGGTCAGCTGCGAGCAGGTTGCGCTTGTCGTTAATCGTGTACATGGTCCAGTTGTCACGAAGCTTTTTCGGACAAAGTACAAGCACCCGATCATTGCGCAGTTCGTAGTATTTGATCACAGCCAGGGCTTCAAAGGTTTTACCCAAACCCACGCTGTCGGCAATGATGCAGCCGTTGTGCTTTTCGAGCTTGTCTATTGCACCCAGCACACCGTCTTTCTGGAATTTGTAGAGTTTGTTCCAGACCAGGGTATCTTTAAAGCCGGTTTTACTGCGGATGATGTTGTCTTCGTCGATGTCTTCGAGGAAGTCTTTGAACAAATGAAATAGCGTGAGGAAATAGATAAAGCTGGCCGGTTGATCGGCAGCGATGGTATCCACTCTGGCGATGAGGTCATTCTTAATATCACGAAGGCTCTGTGCATCAGCCCAGACATTATCAAACCACGTCAGAAGCTGCCGGGTGCTCTCTGGATCAGACAAGCCCATGTTCATGTGCAGGGAGTCGGAGCGCACCTCGCCTAGCCCGATTGGGCTGAGCGTGGCACTGCCGCTGATGGCAAAACTTTGCTCGGGCGAGCCTGTTTGTTCGGGTACGCCCAGGTGAATAATGTTCTGCCCCGGCTGAGGCCGCACACTGGCTTTCACTTCAGCCTTGTTTGCCAACCATTGCGAGAACTCGCTGGCGATGCGTTTTTGTTGCAGCTGATTCAGGAGGCGAACGTCTGAATCAGAACCCACCAGGTTCTGCAGATTGAGCGAATCCCATTCGCTGAAAATGATCCTTGCTGACTCCAGCTGCTTCAGCTCGTGCTTCAGTGAGGCAAAACCGTATAAGGTAAACAGGCTCGACAGAACGGACAGCCTGGAGCCAGAGAAGGTATGCTTTTTCAGTTCGATACCAACGTGGCCGCTGGTTTTGTTATCCAATAACATAGTCCGCTTCCCTACTTCTTGTGGCCGGCTTTGCTTTCTTCAATCCAGGCATCGATATCGGATTGCTTGAAACGCCAACTCCCTCCTACCTTGAACCCAGGCAACTTTCCCTCAGCCGCCAAACGATAGGCTGTCTTCTCGGTCAACTTGAGGAAGTCGGCGACCTCCTTGATGGTCAATATTTGTTCAGCCATTGCTTCCCTCGTCCTAGATAATTAGGAGAATATGGGAAAATTAGGGAATGGGCAAACAGATCCGTGACGGCGGGCGTAAGCGATCCCTTATTCGCCATACTCCCGGCTTTCAACTCATATCCTAATCCACGGCATTCATAGATTTTGCGCTACGGTTGGATCTTCCCGATTTTGTCTTCCTTCGCACTATCTTCTTCTTACCCATACCCCGTAAACCCGAGAAATCCCGGCTTTCAACCTCTCCAATCAACGCCGTCAGACCTTCAGTCAAGGGCTGCATGAAGTGTCCATAGCGCATCCGCTTCTCGCTGATCGCTTCCAGCTGGGACTCCCAGTGTGCGGTCATATCAGGAACAACCATCCGCTCCGGCAAGCTATTCACCAGTTGCCTTCCAATCTCGGTTGAATGGATCTCCTTGCCTTTTTTGGTTAGAAACTGACGTTTGAACAACAGTTCGATGATCCCGGCACGAGTGGCCTCTGTCCCTAGACCGTCTGTATCTCTTAGAACCTTCTTGATCTCTGGATCTGATACAAATCGAGCAATGCCTGTCATCGCAGCCAGCAGGGTTGCATCCGTAAAGCGCTTCGGCGGGCTGGTCTGCTTCTCGTCCAGCCGTCCTTCAGTGCAGACTACAGAATCACCCGTTTTGACATTCGGCAATGCTACTGACGAGAACTCGCCATTTTGATTTGCACTTCTCTGGGGCGGCAATAGAGCTTTCCAGCCATCGGAAATGACAGACTTCTGCTTAGCGATAAACAAGCCGCCTTCAACCTCGCTATCAATCTGATGCTCTGCATATTCAAAGGGTGGGTAGAACTGCATCAGGTACTGCCGGGCAACAAGTTCGTAGATATTCCTCTCATCCTGTGACAGCCGATCAGAAGGCATTGACCTGGATGTCGGAATGATGGCGTGGTGGGCACCCACTTTGGAGTCATTCCATGCTTTGCTCCTCAAGCCGAGGTCAGCGTTATTTACGGCATCAGCAAGCGACGATGTAGTTTTGGCAATCGACTGTGTTACGGTTTTACGCTCGTCATAGTGGCCGTTTGGCAGATAGCGACAATCAGACCGTGGGTAAGTGATCAGCTTGTGACGCTCATATAACTGCTGGCATATATCCAAGGTCTTTTGAGCGTTAAGGTTGAAGCGTTTCGACGCATCAATCTGTAGAGCAGACAGGTTGTAGGGCAAGGGCGCAGGCTGTTTTTTCTTGTCACGCTTAACGGCTTTGATGCTGCCGTTTTTTCCCCTCACTTTATCTAGCACGACTTCTGCAAGTTTTCGTGAGAGCACACGCCCTTCTTCATCCATGTAAGGCTCGCACGCAGCGCTTGGTTTCCACTTTGCGATAAAGGACTCACCCACTTGTGTTTGAAGCGTGATGAACACCTCATAGAAGGGCTTAGAGACGAAATTTTCTATTTCCTGGTCACGGTGTACTACCAAGCCCAAAACGGGTGTCTGTACACGCCCAATGGACAAAACGCCGTTATAACCAGCACTTTGCCCTAACAAAGTACATAAACGGGTCATATTGATACCGTACAACCAGTCCGCCCTGGCTCTTGCCAAGGCCGATGTCGCTAACGGAATGAAATCTGTGTTCTTGCGTAGGTCATTCAACGCTTTTTTAATCGCAGCAGGGTTCATGTCGTTGACGAGACAGCGCAATGTGGCTTCGCGTTTTGCCTTATTTACACCTGAATAGTTGATCACTTCATCGACCAGGATTTGACCGACTCGGTCAGGGTCACCCATGTTGACCAGTTGGTCAGCTTCTTTGATTAATTTTTTGACCGCATTAAACTGTGAGCGGGTTTGGCTTTTGACTTGATGTTTCCACTCGGTCGGGATAATTGGCAGGTGCTCTTTTTTCCATTTTTTGTACTCAGGATCATAAGCATCTGGCTCAGCCTGCTCCAATAGGTGACCAATGCACCAAGTTACTACATCGCCATTAGCCACCCTGATAAACCCATCACCTTTCTGATGAGGTTTGGGAAGTACATCTGCAACTGCACGTCCGACACTCGGCTTTTCGGCAATGTATAGAATCAACTCTGCTTACCTCGCTCAATTCCCACAACTTTCACTTTGTTCAGCTCAGCCTGAAGGGCGTCTATTTCCTCAAGTGCCTCGTAAAGTGAGAACTCTAATTTGGCATTTTGTGCAATAACTAGATCACAGAATTTTTTGATTTCATCTCGTTGTGATCTGTAACGTTCTTTAAGCTCACGTTCTTTGTCTTTTTGCGCTCTAAGCCTATCTACAGATATTTTAACTTTAGTAGATGAAGAAGCCGAAATTCTTGTTTTGTGTTTATCAATTTCACGCCTTGCTCTTTCAACAAAATCGCCGTAATAGTATATGCCACCAGAGCTAAGACCAGCTTCCTTGTTTATTCGACTTAAATTCAATTTTCCGTCATCGGGAGTTCTTTCAGGATTGCCATCGATTAAGCGCTGAAGAGCATCTTCAAGTCTTTGCTTGGTTATTTCACCTCTCTCAGAAGAAGTGTTTTGAATGCTCACGTTTAAAATTCCTCTTTGCTAAAAGCTACGAAGTCGAGGTTATGTTCTGAAAGCACTTTCTCAATAGACCGAATTTCATAGTATATTTTTGACATTATGTTGGGTATGTCTATACCACTAGAATAAATTTCTCCATATTTTATAATTAATTTATCTCTTATAGAAGTTAAAGACTTGGCTTTTTCAACTGTCACAACCTTGTATTGACAAACAGTCATATCACAAATTCTATCACAATCTGGATTTGTGCAATATCCACCGGGGTGCTCAATGATAGATAGGCGTCCTTCCTCAACTTGATTGCGTATTTCTTCCTTGCTTAGATAGATTGTTGCATCTCCTTCTGTACGAAGATTTTTAATCCTCTTACCTTCTGGGCCTGCTAACGTTTCAGCTTCATTGTAAAGATGATAGAAAATATCAGTCATATAATTTTTGTTTTCACCTGCTATTTCGTCTTGAAGCTCGTTGTCAATCATCATATCAAGGTAAGAAGCAATGTTAGCTTGGTTTGCATACCAGGAAGTCATCGCTATATTCATATGCTTAAATTGATATTTAATATCTAGTAAAGATGAAAGTTTGTTGCGTACCAAGTAAACAGCAAATGTGCGACGGAAAGCATGAGGGTGGATATGCAGTCTCTCACCGATTTTAAGGTCGCCTTTCCTGGATGGGTTTAAAGTATTAAATTCATAAACGTCATCTTTTGTTGCAAGGCAATCTAGTGAGCGTATGAAGGAATTAAGCGAATGAAATATTGACTGTCTGCCAGCATTAGGCTTCTTTGCGGTTGAGTGTGGTAGTGTAACGAATAAACTATCCGCATCCTTTAGAAATTTATTACGCTCATCTACGTGCTTTATATCCGACGCCTGATTTTTCCATCCTTCGCGTGCAAAGCCAAAAGCATCCCATAGTAATTCAATAGCTTTCTTAACTGCAGGTATGGTTACCCATGAGGTGGTTCGTTCGACACCACCAAGGTTGGGTTTAGTGTGAATTCCATTTAGCACAGAAACCGTCATGCCAGCGTATTTTTTCTCTTGATATGATTCCAAGTTAAATGATTTTATTTCACCGTCTCTACAGCCCGTAAATGCAGCGATAACAATGTAGCAGGCTCCCCTTAGTTTTGAGAGCCAATGACCACTATAATCAAATTCAATATCTATGGCTGACAGATCAAAATTTAATTTTTTAAGCGCATGTTTTCTGGATGTTATGCTTGAAGTATATCGACCTGTTAGTCTTTCATACTCAGTAATGAAGTCGGCGTAAGCAGAAGATATTTCATGCCTATAGGGGTAATACACTTCAACTAAGTTTAGAGACTCTCTATAGTAAATGGTGGCGATACGCTCTGGTAAACATATTGCCTGATAAATATCATCACCACTACTTGATAAATATCTTGCTAAGTTATCAGCGCTACCTATATTTCGGATTATTAACTTTTCAGCATATAGATGAGAAATGAAAATTAAATTATTTTTCCATGTTTTATATTTTAGCTTTCTGTTCTTTGCTTCGTCTATAACTTTTCGATAGTTTTTGTCTTCGTCAATAAAACCATATGAATGGCCATTGCATGCTGTTATGCATTTTTCAAAAATAACTGCCCCTTCAATGATGTTTTTAGTGGCACTTTTTTTAGATTTGAGGGTCGTATTTGTTATGATCTTATATATAAGATGTTTAGTGACTTTTTTGAATTCTCCTGACAGTCTGGAAAAAGAAACATCGAAGTTAAGAGACCACAAAATCCATTTGTCTGACGAGTAGTAACTATATGGGTTTCCATCAGAATCAATAGATATGACTACATCATTAATAGACGTCGTCAATTCCGAATTTTTAGCCCTTATTGTTTCATTCATTAGTAAATTTCCAGCATCAATTCAATGTCACTAGTATCTTGCCAAAGCGGGTGTGCTGTATCTAGGTATTTTTGATAAGCTTCAGAATAAACAGTTGCATGTTTCGTTTTAATGCGTTCAATAATAACCTGAACGGTACTGTGGACTTTATTTAGTAAATTTGATGGCTTTGAATTGATAGATGGAGTCGTGAGAGACTCCAATATAACATCACCAAAAGACAGTAATAACCAGATGTCTTCCACTTCTGCCACTACTGCATGATGCATACAGCCGAAGCACTCTAAAAACTTATGGCAAGCAACAAGATCAGATTCTTTGGCAAGCCCTTCTTTAATTAATGCGCTTTTTATCTTAATTGATTTTTCTCCAAAGGCACCGCCACATCTTAAACCATTTGATAGTTTTTTATATTTAGTATTTGTGCCGCTTTCTTTGATTGGATCATTGAAAATAAATGCACTTTCTTTTATTGCGTTATCTAATGGTGACCCTAGTGCAGTTTGCTCACGGATATATAGTGCAGAGGCTAGTGAGAGCTCAGTGGTTACTGGATCTCCATTAGCATAATGCTTGGATGCAGTTGCTACAGAATTGTTTAGCCCTTGAGCAACCATGAATATGCTTTCGGTCGCCCTCATTATAAGAGAGGCCTTCGTTTTTCTAAATCTTTGGTTGCTAAATGCAGGAATACCAAAGCTATTTATATATTTATTAAGGGAGTTGATGTTACTGTTAGTCATTTTAGATGGTTTGTTGCCAGAAAGATTTGGAAAGATGTAGCCATCCTTATATGAGTTTAGCTTTTTGCTAATTCTGAGCCATCTATCAAAAAAGGTTTTACCTTTTTTGATAAAGCCAGCTTCTATTTCATTTGTTTTTCCTGATTGCCTTCCTTTAATCGTCTTAAGCTTGTAGGTTCCACGAGTGATATCTTGAAATGGCTCTTCAGCTATATCTGATGTTTTTAATTCAAGGAGAGGGGTGGAGTTTACACCAGTATGTAAACAGGTGATGAAGTATGCAGCTCTAACTAAGTCAGTTTTCCATATGCTACAGCTGTTTCTATAGGTCGTATGCCTTACTGAGCTACCGTTGCTTATGAATTTATAAGAGCCATCTTTATTTTTTTCATTATAAAGTGGAAATATACTTGGTGTAGTATCACTCTCTATATGTTTTGCATAATTATTAAATATGGTGTAAAGAGCTAATGCTATTTTCTTAAGCTCATCGTCTGTGTATGGCTTTGTAGGCTCACTGTCTGATGGGAATGTAATGAATATATCTTTACATTGTTCGTACAGCTCAATATCAAGCTCTTTTAACAACGCTTTAATAGAGTTCTGGCGAGAAGATAAGCTTTTTCCTTTTATGCCTTTTTCATATAGTTTTGCTAGTTCGTTAACATATATGGATATGGATTCATGGCAAAACGTGTCGTTAATTCCTTCAGAGTCCATTTGTCTAATAAATGATACAGTTTCTCGAAATATATTAATCTTTGTTCTTTCAGTTTTATCCATGCCATGGATTGCATTGCAGATTTTTACTGCCAACTCTCTTCGATTGGCATCAACAAGATCAGCCTGATTCTTAGGCTTGTTTGTACGCCTTTTATCCATTGAAAGAATTGGGCACCCTTTATAAAGAAGGCGCTCAAAATTGGCAGTGCCGTGCCCATCAGTGATAAATCTATCCTTCAAATTTATGCTGACTACATTTTCAAAATTTGTTTTTTGTGCTGTCGATGTTTTTCTTTTGTTTTCTTTTAAAAAAGCCATTAATGTTCACCGCTATCAAGAATAATGTTTGTAGCTATTTCATGAATCTCATTAGCTGTAACTACCTCCTCTGAAAGCTTGAGATAGCCTAGTAATGTGGCTCTGCTTTTGTGCCCCATCACAGACTGGAGATAGTCGAGGGCTTTCCCTTCTTTTATTCCTGAATTCAATAATTCTTTTAATCTTTCAACAGCATAGGTCGAGCGTAAATTATGAAACTTATGGCTAAAATTTGGAAGCTCGCTTCTAATGGCATTTCTTAGCTCACCCCATCGTGCATCAATACTTTTAGGCGAATATGGTTTGCCTAATTGATTTAGAAGCAGCGGGGGGCCATATTTATCTTCAGGGTTACTTTCCTCATATAGCTTTTTACGCTGTATGTATCGCGCTGAGTTGGTATAGTCGTAAATTAGTTGCATCAATTCAGTAGGAATTTCAGCTATCCTTACCGTGCCATTTTTAGTCGCTACGCCTCGCCTTGGGTCAAGGTTTAAACCATCGGCGTTGATCAGGTATTTCTTTTTCAGTTGTTCTGAGTTGGGCTTGTAGATTGCGTTTACCCGAAGGCTTATGATTTCTGATCTTCTCAATCCACAGTATCGAATTAGCTCGGTTGCAATTTGGAACTCCTGAGATAACGCAACGCTCTTTGTATTATTGCTTCTATTAGAAACTCCAGTTTGAAGCTCCTTATAGTATTTTTCAGCTACGCGCCATTCCTGATGGTTCATTGGGATCAGTTTGCGTGATAGGCCATAATAGCTCGTATCATTTGGTAGCTTTAATCTTAGATCAGTGGTGTCCACATGAATCAATGTTTTTCTCATGTACTCATGTGACCCACTCGTATTGACTTTGACTATCTCGTACTTAAACGGTGGGTGTTCAAATGGGTGATTTCTAGCCAGATAAAATTTATAAAACTTGATCACGACGCCCATATAGCTATTGGCAGTAGATCTAGCTATATCTCCATTTTTATATGCTTCACGAAGGTGCTTCTTGAACCCATAGGTAGGCCTTTTTCTAAGGGCGGTAGGCATAGTGTCCCAAGCCATGCCTATATCATTTAGGAACGTGAAATAGTGAAGTAATGCCTGGGCTTGCGTGTTAACCATTTTCTTGCGCAAATTGGCTTTTAGATGAATGAGCCAAATGTTCGCAACACTAATACTGACACCGTCATCTTTATACAAAAGAGGAAGTTTGCCTAGAGAGTTGCCGGTTCCTTCAAAGCATATTGATAGCTCTCCGGTAGACCTATTAATTTCTCGTTTAATTGACTGATCTACAACAAAGTCAGGAACTTCCCATAGCACTATGCCCACGCAAGCCTCCATGCCGTAATTTCACGATTTCTTAGATTTTTTTACGTAACAATCTTATTCAATAGAAATATCGTAACAGTGCTCGGTCCGGGTCGCCAGCATGAACAACATCAGTGGCCTGCTTGATTAACTTGCGAATCACCGCTAGCTGCCCACGCGCTTTATAACGCGGTGCCAGCTTCCAGGTGCCAGGCACAATGGGCAAACGGTCCAGCCGCCACTGTTTATCGGCGGGGTCGTAAGCCTCGGGTGGGGACTGCTCAAGCAGGTGGCCCAAACACCAGGTTACGGTGGTATCACCGCACACAATAGCGCCTTCCTGGCGTTTGGAGCTTCCCGGCAGCGCTTCAGCAATGGCCCGGGCAAGGCTGGGTTTTTCGGCAATAATCAAGCGCATGCGAAGCGTGGCCTTAACGTCTGTTCGAAATGCGCCTATGGTAACAGTAGCGGTGACTTATAGGGCAGGGCAGTGGGGATTGATATGCGCGAACGCGGTAGAACACGCAGGTTAGTGGGCCTGGGCGCACGCACGGGTGGTGCGCTGCTTAAAACGCGCTTGGGCGGCCAGGCGGATTGGCGTGCGTTAGGTGAGGCGCTGTTCGAAGGGCTTTCCGAGCTTAAAGGCCCGGCAATGAAGCTTGCTCAAATGATGTCGCAGTGGGACGACCTGTTGCCGCCCGATTTAGCCGATGAGCTGGCGCGCTTGCAGCGCTAGGCAGAGCCGATGCCTTGGCCGCGTATCCATGAAGCCTTGGTGCTTCAGTACGGCGATATCCATGAGTATTTTACCGAAATTGAAGAGCGGCCTTTTGCCAGCGCTTCCATGGGCCAGGTGCACAAGGCAGTCACCCTTGAGGGCAAAACGGTGGTGCTGAAAGTGCAGTACCCCGGTTTGGCGGATGTACTGGAAAGTGATTTAAAACAGGTGCGGCGCATTATCGGGCTGGGCCGTTGGTTCAAGGTGCCTCAGGCGCGCCTGGATGCGCTGTTTGAAGAGCTGGCGGCGGGGCTTCGCGATGAGCTGGATTATCAGGCAGAAGCAAACGCCCTGGCGCGGTACCGAGAGCGCTACCAGAGTGATTCGCGAATCATCATACCCAGGCCGCTGTTTGAGCTTTCGGGCCAACATGTTCTGGCCATGTCTTACGTGCCCGGTACGCCGCTACGTGAGCTGGAAAGCGCCGATGATACAGTGCGCCAGAAGGTGGCCACTACGCTTGCCGACTGGATTACCCAGGAGCTGTTTACCCACGGCGAGCTGCATGCCGACCCGCATGCCGGCAATTTCGCGGCAGATGAGCAAGGTCGGCTGATTATTTACGATTTTGGTGCTGTGATTGCGGTGCCCGAAGCGCGAATTGAGGCGATGATGCAATTGCTCAGCGCCACGCTTGATCACGACCCCATGGCCATGGATGACGCACTCGTCAACTTGGGTGGCCGTCAAGGTCAAGGCGCACCGCTGGCGCTCTACCGCGAGGCTGCTGAAAGTATTTCTCCACTGTTTGAACCGGGGGAGCAGGATTTCAGCGATGTGCGCGTACACCGCCGCCTGCGTGAGCTGTCGCCCAAAGTGTGGGCGGCGATGGACCGCTTGCAGCCTCCCGCGGATACGCTGCTTCTCTCGCGAGCATTGAATGGCCACTACTGGAATCTGGTGCGTTTAAAAGCGCGGCTGGATATGCACGCACGGACTGCGCCGTTGCTTTAGCGCCCAAGCCACCTATAAGCAGTTCACCGCTGCGGCCATGCCCACCTTCATGGTAAGCTATTGCGCTTTTAAACACAGTGGAGACGGCAATGCTAGCGGTATGGGTCGATCAGCTGCTGGGATTTGCCTCCGGGGCACTCTCGGCAATCAGGCAGCAAGAACACTATCCCGACTTTATGACTTGGGTGCGCGATGAAGGCGCCAAGTCATTTAACGGTGATGTCGCCACCGCCCAGGCGCTGGCCCCTATTTTATGGTCACAAGCGCCGTTGGCCAGGCTGGATTTTGCCAGTGAACCGCTGGCGACGCCAGGACGTAATGAGGCTTGCTGGTGTGACTCTGGGCGCAAGTATAAGCAGTGCTGTTATCGCGTTGATTTCCCCACCGACATTCCAGAGCAGATGATGTGGATGTTGTCGCTGCGTGAATGGAAGGGCGCTACGCTGAAGTCTGCGTTGGAGAGCCGCCAAGCGCCGCCCCAAGCACTGCTGGAAGCGGGGCTTATTGCCGCCGAAAGCGGCCAAACGGGCCGGGCGATGCAGATTCTGGAGTCACTGTTTGATGGTAGTGACTGGTCGAGGTTGCCAGAGCAAGCCGAGCCCGCCTTTGAAATCCTGCTGGATATCTATCAGGAGCGTGGCTTTACCCGCAAACGGGCAGACCTTCTGGATGAAGTGATGGAGCGCGGGCCGCTGTTTTTACGCGGTGTTGCCCTTGAACGGCTCTGTTTAATGCATTTGGATAATGATGATTTGGACAGCGCTCGGGCAGCCTTTGTCAAAGCCCAGCAGGCCCTGCCTGATTCGCCCACACTTGCGTATATTGAGGCGATGTTGCTGCTTCATGAAGGCCATGAAGAAGAAGCCAAGGCGCGGGCTAATTTCTGGTATCGGCGTCTGGTGCGCCAAGGGGATCTTGACGAAGAGCAGTTGGATTTTCTTGCGGCACTTGCTGATAACCCTGGGGCAACGCTTGCGGATCAGCTGTTAAGCGCGGAAGAGGATCTGGCCACGCCGCTGGTATCCCTGCAAACACTGCTTGCTGTCCTTCCTACAGCGCCCAAACTTGATATTAGCAGCGACCCGGAAAGCGGCCATTTGCAGTATGTGACCACCGCCCGTGAAGCGACCTTATTCGCCGCTTGGCATGAGCAGTTCCAGGTAATGGTCGATGAAGAGGTGGCCTTGGGCTTTCGCGATGACCCGTGGGGCAATGCAGAGGAGTGGATGTCAGCGCTCTGCGCACACCCTGAGTGGCTGGATGCGCCTCAGGTCGTTCAGGATGTCACTCTCGCGCTTACCAGCCGTTTTGGAAGCCTTCCGTGGATGGCGCCAACCCTGCTGGAACCACTGGCGGTGCGTCTTTCACGCTGGCTGGAACAAGCCCGAGCCGCAGGCAACGGCAGCCTGTGCTGGGATGATGCTGACAATGCCATGCTGCTGCGTACAGGGTTGGCGCTAGTGGTCGGCATGGAGCGCGGCGCACGCCAGCATTCACGGGAGCTGGCTGAAGAGTTGTTAGCCATCGACCAAGAGGATAGCCTGGGCCTTAAAGAGTTGGTGCTTGACCAGCTACTGCGCGATGACCGCAACCAGGAAGCGCTGGCACTCACTGAGGAGTCGGAAGACGATGATGGCTCACTGGTGCTGGGGTTACTCATGGGGCGCACGTTGGCGCTTTACCGCTTAAACGAGCATGAGGCGGCCGAACGGGCGCTTGGCGACGTCACCGCGCATAATCGTCATGCGCTTGAGATGATCTGTGCGGAAAAACCGCGCCCAGCGACCCCCTATGCCGATGGCCAGGTGGAGCCAGGTTCACGTGCTGAGGCGTGGCAGTACCGTACGCTGATGCGTGATCAGTGGCGTACCACGCCAGGTGCGCTTGAGTGGCTGGATAGCCACCGCTAACCCTCTTCTTATGTACGAAAGCTTACTCTTCCCACAGCCGCTCAACGCGGCTGTGGGGTGGGCACCAGCTGCTTGTCGCGGCTAATCCAGATAGCCAGCAGAATGGCGGGTAACCCCAGCAACGTAGCAACGATAAAGAACGTGACATACCCTTGGGCGCTAACCACTAGCCCGCCAAAGCCGCTTAAAAACTTCCCCGGTAGCGTCATCAATGATGAAAACAACGCGTACTGCGTTGCCGTATATGCACGCGACGTGAGTGTGGAGAGAAACGCAATAAACACGGCGCTTGCCAATCCATTGGCCAGGTTATCGCCGATGATGGTGACCACCAGCATGGGGACCTGATTGCCGATCAATGCAAGTACCGAGAACAGCAAATTGGTGAAGGTGGCGGCAACGGCCCCCAGTATCAGCACCGGCCCAATACCGTAACGTGCGACCAGTAACCCGCCCAGAAGACCGCCGCCAATACTCATGGCAATACCGAAGATATTGGTCACATTGGCAATCGTTGCCAGTGAAAAGCCAAGGTCGATATAGAGCGGATTAGCCATCGACGCCATGGCAAGATCGCTTATTCTAAACACTGCAATGAATACCAGAATGCCCAGCGCTTTTACCCCATAACGACGAAAGAAATCGGTAAAGGGGCATACGATGGCGCCGATAAACCAGGCGCCCATGCGGCGTAGCACTTTAGGTTGGCCACGGCTAGCGCGAATAAACGCACGTACTTTAGGTTCATGAATTAACTGCACCGAGAGCGACGCCCGCTTGGGCTCAGGGCGAATCAGCACGGTGAGGACACCCACGCCGACGAGCGCCGCCATGGTTAAGTAGGCCACGTCCCAGGAAATGGCTGACGCTACATAGAGCGCCCCGGCGCCTGCGGCCAGCAGGCCACCCCGGTAGCCGATAATGTAGGTAGACGCCATGGCGGCCTGGACGTCGTCATCGGCGGACTCAATGCGGTAGGCATCAATCGCAATATCCTGGGTAGCTGAGCCAAACGCCACCAGCAGCGCAAACGCGGCTACCACGCCAAGATTGCCTTGGGGATTAACGCCTGCAAGACCCACAAGCCCCGCTGCAATCATCGCTTGGGCCAGCAGCATCCAGCCCCGTCGCTGCCCGAACATGCGCGTGAGGACCGGCAGGGCGAGCCTGTCTACCACGGGCGCCCAGAAAAACTTGATCGAGTAGAGCATTCCTATCCACGCGAAAAAGCCGATAGCGGCGACGTCAATCCCGTCGCTACGTAGCCAGGCCGACAGCGTAGAAAAAACCAGTAAGAACGGTAAGCCCGCGGAAAACCCCAGAAACAGCATGGTAATAACAGGTGCCCGAAAGTAAATCGCCAGCGCGGCTAGCCAGCTACGCCGGGGTAAAGGGGTGGGCATATCGTTCAACTCCAGAAAAGACGTTGGCTTGAGCCAAGTGATAAACTGCATCAATGTTTATGACAATGTTGATAGCTTACCGGAGAGGAGTTTTCCATGTCGATCACGGCACATCAGGTCGTTACGTTGCACTATGTGCTTAGCGATGTTTTAAGCGATAACAGTGAGCAGGTATTGGATGATTCACGCGCCCGCAATAAGCCCCTTGAGTATCTGCATGGCCACGACAATATCGTGCCTGGGCTTGAGCGCGCATTAGCTGGCCTAAAGGCCGGTGATGAAGTAACAGTGATGCTTTTACCTGAAGAGGCCTATGGCCTGCGCAATGAAGGCCTGGTACAGGAAGTCGGCCGTGGCTCGTTTGGTAACGCTGACTTAACGCCGGGCAGCCGCTTTCAAACCGAAGGTGAGGCCGGGCCGCAAATTGTAACGGTAGTGAGCGTGGCAGGAGACCGAGTTACCGTAGATACCAATCATCCGTTGGCAGGGCGTACGCTGAGCTACCAGGTAAACATTCTGGAGCAGCGTGAAGCAACGCGGGCGGAACTGGCAAAAGGGCATCCGCTTCCACCGGGAACTGAGCATGCCAAGGTAGAGGATCGTAAAGTGCTTTAAGTTGAGCTGCGTTAAGCGCGTCTCAGCGTGGGTGTTTAAGGGCTGTATTAAAATGGCTCAAAAAGGTTCGTGGCACCTTCTTAAAATTTGACCCAGGTCAGAGACTGATATACTGCGGCTCGATAAGATGATGACCAGTTAGTGCACAGAAGCCGCTTTAGACGGGAGAGTCCCAAGCGGTGTGCCAGTGACCAAAATGCGAGTATTGTCACTCATTTTCTTGGTTAGTAGGCGCGTGGCGACGCCCGTTGTTGATGCAGCATGCCACGCAAGCAAACGCCTGCTAAGCCTTGCGTCAGGGGAGGGGGTTTACTTTAAGAAGTAAGCTTCCTTTTTACCGGCCCACTGGGCCGGTTTTTTTGTCTGCGACATAGCGATGAGTACGTACAAGCGTTGCTAAGCCTGTGCGGTTGAAGTCGAGAGGATCACCGCCGTGTTGAGACACGGCGGCGGGACGAGATACTGCTTTACTGAGCCGTGGGGTGTACGCTGGCTTTTTCGAGCAGGAAATCGACAATGTCATCTGCTGGAATCATGGTCGCTTCACTGTCACGGCGGCCCTTGTATTCAAGCTCGCCGTTGTCCAGGCTACGGTCGCCAATTACCAAACGATGAGGAACGCCCATCAGTTCCAAATCAGCAAACTTAACGCCTGGGCGTGTATCACGGTCATCAAGCAGTACATCCAGACCTGCGGCTGTTAACGCTTGGTAAAGACGCTCTGATTCTTCGCGAACGCGCTGGGATTTATGCGCATTCATGGGCACCAGCGCGACCTGGAAAGGTGCAATCGCGTTAGGCCAAATAATACCGGACTCGTCGTGGTTTTGTTCAATCGCTGCCGCCACCACACGAGTAATGCCAATGCCGTAGCAGCCCATCCATGGATGGCTGGTTTTGCCGTTGTCGCCCAGCACGCTCGCATTCATGGCTTCAGAGTATTTTTGACCCAGCTGGAACACGTGGCCGACTTCAATACCGCGCTTGATCGACAGCGTGCCTTCACCATCCGGTGACGGGTCGCCTTCAACCACTTTACGTAAATCGGCGACCTGGGGCAGGGCAACGTCGCGCTCCCAGTTAATGCCAAAATAGTGCTTGCCATCAATATTCGCGCCCGCGCCAAAGTCACTCATCAAGGCAACGCTGCGGTCAATGATGACCGGCATTTTAAGGCCGATAGGACCTAGTGAGCCAGGCCCCGCACCTACAGCAGCACGAATTTCTTCTTCGTTTGCCATGGTGAGCGGCGTCGCTACCTGAGGAAGGTTTTCTGCCTTGACTTCATTAAGCTCGTGGTCGCCGCGCACCAACAGCGTAATCAATCCGCCTTCAGCAGCATGAACCATCAATGTTTTTACGGTTTTTTCGATAGGCAGCTTAAACTGTTCAACCAGTGCTGCGATGGTTTTGGCGTTGGGCGTCTCTACAACGCGCATTTCTTCACTGGGCGCTGCGCGCTGTACATCGCTACCTAACGGTGCCGGTAAGGCTTCGGCTTTTTCCATGTTGGCGGCGTAGTCAGACGCATTCGAGAACACGATATCGTCTTCGCCGGAGCTTGCCAGTACATGGAATTCGTGAGAGCCGGTGCCGCCGATAGAGCCGTTATCCGCAATCACCGGGCGGAAGTCCAGCCCCAAACGGGTAAAAATTCGCGTGTAGGCGTCGTACATGGTCTGGTACGTCTCTTGCAGCGACGCTTCATCCAAATGGAAAGAGTAGGCATCTTTCATGATGAACTCGCGCGAGCGCATCACTCCAAAGCGTGGGCGGATCTCATCACGGAATTTGGTTTGGATCTGGTAGAAGTTAATCGGCAGCTGCTTATAGCTTGCTATCTCTTTGCGCACCAGGCCCGTAATGACTTCTTCATGGGTCGGGCCTACGCAGTAGTCACGATCATGGCGGTCTTTTACGCGTAGTAATTCAGGGCCGTACTGCTCCCAGCGACCAGACTCCTGCCATAGTTCTGCCGGCTGAACGGCGGGCATCAGTACTTCCTGACCACCGGCACGGTTCATTTCTTCGCGAACAATCGCTTCTACTTTACGCAGTGTACGCAGACCCAGAGGGAGCCAGGTGTACAGGCCAGAGGTCAGGCGGCGAATCATCCCGGCACGCAACATCAACTGATGGCTAATGACTTCGGCGTCGGCCGGGGTTTCTTTTAACGTAGCGATTAATAATTGGCTGGCGCGCATGGGAGATAGCATTCCTTGATAGTATAAAAGCCGCTGGTTTAGCGTTGAATGAGGCTATTGTACGGCTTAGCGGTTAGCGCGGCAAAATACTGCCATCAGCATGCCCGTCATCCAGGGGGCTGTTTGTGTTAATATGAACGCGTTTTCACATGTGCTCGCGGGCAGTTTTTCTGTAAAGCTATCTTTTAAAGCTACCTTTTTGCCTGCGCGCTGTTTTAAATTTTTGAGAGAATCTTGATGAAGCAAACTGTACGCCGTTGGTTATCGGGAGCCGTTGTGGGCGCCTCCATTATTGCATTGACTGGTTGCGGTACCCTGTTTCATCCAGAGCGGAAAGGCCAATTAAGCGGCCAAATTGACCCGGTAGTGGCCATTGCCAATGGTGTGGGGCTTCTGTTTTTCATTGTCCCCGGTGTTATTGCCTACGCGGTCGACTTTTCAAATGGCACGATCTACCTGCCCAGTAATAACAGCGCTTCTGTCGATGTTCTACACCTTGATCGTGACTTGAACCTGGCGTCACTTGAAAAGTTGTTGTCCGACAAGGCGGGCCAGCCGGTTAGCCTGGAAAGTGAGCTGGTAATGATTGAAGAAATGAGCAACCTTGAAGAAGCGCTGGCAATGGTGCGGATGTCGGGTGTGATGGATGAAGAGCGCCTGGCGACGATGTAACGTTTAAAGCCCTACATCAACAAACCTTCATTGAAAAAAACGAGATCCTAGGGCTGTACTGTAAGCCTGCTTGGGGATCTCGTTTTTTATTGGTTGTTGGTTATTAATGATTAGTTATTGGTTGGGCGCCGTCAGCTTTAAGGTGATTAAACCCGCGATTAACCCCCAAAATGGCCCAGCAATACCCAGTAGCGTAATGCCTGAACCGGTCAACAAGAAAGTGACGATGGCGGCATCACGATGTCGGCTATCGGCAAAGGCACTGGCTAGCCCGCCTGCCAGTGTGCCAAGCAGCGCGATACCCGCCAGGGCAATCACCAGTGCGCTGGGTAGGGCGTTAAACACGCCGGTCACCGTCGCGCCAAAAATCCCCATAATGGTATAAAAAATGCCAGCGGCCATGCCAGCCGTGTAGCGGCGCCGTGGATCAGCGT
The DNA here is from genome assembly GCF_052379785.1 of Halomonas sp. 72. Lineage (NCBI taxonomy): Bacteria > Pseudomonadati > Pseudomonadota > Gammaproteobacteria > Oceanospirillales > Halomonadaceae > Halomonas > Halomonas sp. 72. The sequence goes on from NZ_JBQSYY010000019.1 coordinate 20,045, forward strand.
GGGCATCAGGGCCTATGCAGACAGCGGCACTGATCGCCGCCATATTGAGCGCAAAGCCACCAAATGGCGCAAGCAGCAGGCTTGCGCCGCCTGTCCAACTGATAAGCGGTGAGCTGTCAGGTTGATAGCCTGCTGCGCGTAAAACCGCCACGCCCGGTAGATTTTGGGTCGCCATGGTAATGATAAAAAGTGGAATGCCCACGCCAATCAGGGTCGTTAAGGAGAATGCCGGCGCAGTAAAAACGGGCATGGCCGGAGTCAATGGAATATCGTTTAAATTGATTTGCCCTTGCACAAATGCAAGCCCCAGCCCGGTGACGAGCACGCCGGGTACCGCAAGGGTGGGCCATAAGCGACGGCCTGCTATCCAGGCGGCCAGCATAACGAGTGGGATTAGCCACTGTGTCTCGATAACGTTAAACAGCCCCAGCCCAAAGCGCAGCAGAATGCCAGCCAACATGGCGGCTGCTATCGCACCTGGTATATAGCGCATTAAGCGATCAAACAGCCCCGTTACGCCGCATAGCGTAATAAGCAGCGCTGAGAATAGAAAAGCGCCAATGGCTTCATCAAGCGGAATACCCGACAAACTAGTGGCCAGAAAGGCGGCGCCTGGCGTCGACCAGGCGGTTAGCATCGGCATGCGGTAGCGCAGCGAAAGCCCGAAGGAGGTAACGCCCATGCCAATTCCCAGCGCCCAGAGCCAGGAACTGATTTGCGCTGCAGATGCGCCGCTAGCCTCTGCGGCTTGAAAAATAATCGCCGCTGAACTGGTATAGCCAATGACGACGGCAACAAACCCAGCCGTCACCGTTGATAGGCTAACGTCCCGCCAGGCCGAGTAGTGTGGCCGTGGCGAGGTGGCATGCTCTTCGCTGGATGGCGCCTCCATGGTATCTCCTCGCTAACGCTTATTATTAAATGTGCGTTATAGCGCACAGTTGTGTAGGCTACCACCGTGCGCTATAGCGCACAACGCCATTAAGAAGGCCTTACCCTAAAGAGATATGCGCCGTTTAAGGAACTCTTGTTCAAGAGCTTGGGCGGCGATACGTGGCTAAAAAAAGCAACAGAACATGCCGGCCCGAAGGGCTGGCGAAGTGAAAGTAATTATAAGCACGGACAGACACTCATCGCGGTGCCGATTAAATGCGTGTGTCGCTTTGACGAGTGAGCCAGTAAACTTCTTTTATGGCGTTAAAGGGGAGACCTATGGCGAGTGAAGTTCACACCATTGCTGAACATATAGCCAACACGGTTAAGCAGCTACGTAATAAACAGGGCTGGAGCCTGGACCGCACAGCGGCTGAAACAGGCGTAAGCAAAGCCATGCTAGGGCAAATCGAGCGTGGTGAGTCGAGCCCGACCGTATCAACGCTGTGGAAAATCGCCAGTGGCTTTCGAGTGTCGTTTTCTACCCTATTCGACAGCCAAAAACCGGTTCAGGGTGAGCTACGCCGGGATAGCGGAGAGTCGGTATGGGGAGATGACAGTGCAGGCATGCAGGCACGGCTGATTTTCCCTTATGATCCATTGTTGGGCTTTGAAATGTTCATGATTGAGCTGGCGCCCGGCGCGATCAGCGAGTCAGCGCCGCATGCCGAGGGCGTGGTAGAACATATTGTGGTGGTTGAAGGGGAGATGGAGCTGCGCATTGATGACCGTTGGCAAACGCTAAAGGTAGGCGAGGGGCTGCGCTTTTTTGCTGACCGCCCCCACGCAATGCGCAATGCCACGGCCACGCGCTTACGCTTTCATGATGTGATTCACTATTTGCCGGGGGCGGCCTCTTCTGCTTGAGTGCGCAGCCAGCTGATTTCTTCAGGCCAGATGTCAGGCTCTACGGTTTCTAAAATCATGGGGATTCCATCAATGCGGGCATCCTGCATGATGGTGGTAAAGGCAGGCAGGCCAATATTGCCTTTTCCCAAGCTGTGGTGGCGGTCAACCCGGCTGGCAAACGCACTTTTGGCATCGTTTAAATGCATGCCGCGCAGATACTCAAAGCCTACGATGCTGCCAAGCTCATTTAAGGTTGCCTGTGTCGCTTCGGCGGTTCGTAAGTCATACCCCGCCGCAAACGCATGGCAGGTATCGATACATACGCCAACGCGTGACTTGTCATCGACATGGCGAATGATTTCCGCCAAGTGCTCGAAGTGCCAGCCAAGGTTAGTGCCTTGCCCAGCGGTGTTCTCGATAACGGCCGTCACGCCTTGGGTATGCACCAGCGCTTCGTTAACCGATTCCGCAATACGTTTTAAGCAATCCGCCTCGCTGATTTTGTTTAGATGGCTGCCAGGGTGAAAGTTAAGTAGCGTCAGGCCTAGTTGTTCGCAGCGCTGCATTTCATCCAAAAAAGCCGCACGGGATTTCTCAAGCCCCTCGGCTTCCGGGTGCCCCAGGTTAATCAGGTAGCTATCGTGGGGAAGAATTTGCTCTGGGCCAAAGCCATGCTGGCGACAAGCGGCTTTAAAAGCCTCAATTGCCTTATCGGTTAACGGCTTGCCTTTCCACTGGCGCTGGTTTTTAGTGAATAGAGCAAAGGCATTAGCGCCTATTTCCACCGCACGTTGCACGGCCTGGTCAGCTCCGCCCGCTGCGCTAACGTGTGCACCTATGTATTTCATGAACCCCCCTTGTATTCCATGACATCCCCTTGATGACTCTATTTTGAACGCTGGTTATCCAAAAAACGTTTAAAAATAGCAGGTTCGTCGGTAATCACGCTAGCAATGCCCCATTCCCATCGGTTATTAAAAGCGCTTGGGTCATTCGCGGTGTAACACAACAGTTGATAGCCCGCTTGGTGCATGGCATCGGCCTGGTCGCGCTTTAAGCGTGGCCAGTGGGGGTGAATGCTGAACGCATCAACCGACTCGCAAAGGGCGCGCCACTCCCTGGGCGTGTTGCCAAACAAGACTCCCAGCGCCAGCTCTTCTTTTGGCGCCAATGTGCGGCAATGTTTAAGTGCATCTACATCAAACGAAGACACAATCAGGCGCTCTGGCGATAGGGCATCGCGCATGTCTGGTAGTACGCGATTAACCAATTCGATTGGGTTGCGGCCTTTATTGACTTTTATTTCCATATTGACGCCCATCTCCAGCTCATTGAGCAGCGCCAGCATGGCCTCCAGGCTGGCCATTTTTTCACCCGCAAAGGCATCGCCAAACCAACTGCCGACATCCAGAACGTTGGCCTGTGGCCAAGTGAGCGTGTTGAGGTTCCCCCGCCCATCAGAGCAACGGTCCACTTCTGCGTCATGCCAAATCACGGGGGTGCCGTCGCCCAGTAATTGAACATCCAGCTCAACCCAGCGGGCACCTGCCTCATACGCGGCTCGTACGGCGGCTAGCGTGTTTTCAGGGGCGGCGGCGGAATAGCCGCGGTGAGCAATTAGGGTAGGGAGGGTAATAGCAGGGTGGGTCATCGCACATCCATAAAGCGTCACAGATTGAGTAAAATCAGTCTAGCATGCGCAAGTGACATCAGCGTGTCAGGTCAATCGCAGTGAATGCCGCTCGCTTAGAACTAACGGCTTGATTTCTGACGCCTAAAGCGTTTGGATAGCCATTAGCTCGTTTACAAAATGTCTGTTTGTCAAAATAAAGTACAAGGAGTTTATATGTCTCAGCGTATCGAGTTTGCCCGTACCGGCGGTTCTGAGGTACTTGAAGTAGCGACGGTTACTCCGGCAGCGCCCAAGTCAGGTGAAGTGCGGGTCGCCAATAAAGCCGTTGGCCTCAACTTTATTGATATTTATTTTCGTACCGGTCTTTACCCAGCACCGTCGCTGCCTGCGGGCTTGGGTACTGAAGGCGCGGGTATTGTTGATGCGGTTGGCGAAGGGGTGACTCATCTAAGTGTTGGGGACCGCGTTGCCTATGCGCAAGGCCCGTTAGGCGCGTATGCGGCGCATCATACGCTGCCGGCTGAAAAAGTCGTCAAACTGCCTGACTTCATCGATTTTGAAACCGCAGCGGCGAGCATGCTGAAAGGCTTAACCGTGCAGTATCTGTTACGTCAAACGCATGAACTCAAAGGTGGCGAGACCATCTTGTTCCATGCCGCAGCGGGTGGTGTAGGCTCGATTGCCTGCCAGTGGGCCAAGGCGTTAGGTGTGAAGTTGATTGGTACGGTTAGCTCTAAAGAGAAAGCCGACTTGGCGCTGGCAAATGGCGCATGGGCGACCATTAATTACACCGAAGAAGACGTTGTTGAACGCGTCCGCGAGCTTACTAACGGCGAAATGTGCGATGTGGTTTATGATTCGGTGGGCAAGGACACGTGGGATATGTCGTTAAACTGCCTGAAGCCTCGCGCGTTAATGGTCAGCTTCGGTAATGCCTCCGGCCCGGTTGATGGCGTTAATATTGGAATTTTGAATCAGAAAGGGTCGTTATTTGTTACCCGCCCCAGCTTGAACGGTTATGCCGACACGCGCGAGCGCCTGGAAATGATGTGCAAAGATTTCTTTAGCATGATCGAGAGTGGCAAAATCAAAATTGATGTTGCCAACCGCTACCCGCTGGCCGATGCGGGTAAAGCCCAGGATGCACTCCAGAACCGTAAAACAACCGGTTCAACCGTACTGCTGCCCTGATCGGTAGCGAGCAACAAAAGCCGCAAACGCGGCTTTTGTTGATTCTAGTTTTCAGACTAGCTCCTCTTTACTGCTTATTTGTACCTTTTTCAGATTACCGTTCTGGGAAGCGCAGCCAATGTGTCGTCCCCATGCGGCTTTATCAGCAGTTCCAGCCGGTCGGCTATTCTCTAACGTTTGCACACGCTATACGTCTGTATAGATACCGTCTAATGTGTGAAGGTTCTTCTCATTCTTTACATGGGTTGTGGTTTACAAAGGCAAGCCGGAAGGGGTAAGCAGGCCGGGTAGCGTTACAGGAGATGATTCGCATGGCGATGGAAGCAATCGGCTTGGCACCCAGCACACTGATATTTATTGTGCTGGGATTAACGTTGGTGGCGTTCGTATGGGGGCGTTTTCGCTATGATTTAGTGGCATTAACGGCGCTTTTTGCATCGGTGATGCTAGGCCTTGTTCCGGCTGATTCAGCGTTTGCCGGGTTTGGTCATCCCGCCGTCATTACGGTGGCTGCCGTGCTGGTGTTAAGCCGTGGTTTTGAGCGTTCTGGCGTAGTGGATATTATCTCCAACCAAGTGCTCAAGGTGGGTGACCGGCTGATACTCCAGCTTTTAGCGCTAGTAGGAACCGTGGTGGTGTTGTCCGGCATTATGAATAATGTGGGGGCGTTAGCGCTATTGCTACCCGTTGCCATGCGGCTTGCCCGCGAACATAACACGTCTCCTTCCCTGCTTTTAATGCCGCTCGCGTTTGGTTCGTTGCTGGGGGGCTTAACCACCCTGATTGGCACACCGCCCAATATTATTATCTCCAGCTACCGTGGCAGTGTAACCGGGGAAAATTTTGGCATGTTCAGCTTTTCCCCTGTCGGGGTTGCGGTAGCTGTTGTAGGCCTTGTGTTTATCGTGTTAATTGGCTGGCGCTTAACGCCTAAACGCAATGCGAAGTCATCAACTGAAGAGATGTTTGATACCGCCAATTATCTGGTAGAGCTTAACGTTACCAAGGACTCTAAAGCCAACGGCTTAACGCTGCCGCAGTTACGCGATGAGCTTGAGGAAACCATTCCTGTATTGGCCGTAGTGCGCGACGATAACCGTCGGGCGGGCTACTCCTTTCATGGGATCTTGCAAGAGGGCGATATTTTACTGCTTGAGGCGGGCCCGGATGATCTAAAGCTGCTTGAAGATAAAGTAGGGTTGAGTGCGGTTGCGGAGCCTGAGGAGAAGGATGAAGATGCCTCAAAAGAGGATGAGGGCGAAGCAGACAGCAGTGAGGGCCGGCAGCCGGTGGATACCGAAGGGCTGCAACTGATCGAAGCGGTCGTGCGTAATGATTCGATGATGAATAATCGCAGTGTCCGACAGCTGCGATTAAATCAACAGTTTGGTCTACATCTGGTGGCGGTTGCTCGTGACGGTAGTCGTTTGAAGCAGCGCTTGCGGGATATTCGTTTTCAAACCGGCGATGTACTACTGCTTCAGGGCAGCGAGAACGAAATTAGTGATAGCCTTTCTACCTTAGGCTGTTTGCCGTTGGCTAATCGGGAGCTGCAGTTAGGCCAGCCGCGTAAGTTGGTTATCTCAATCGGGATTTTTGCGCTGGCCATTGTCGCGATGCTGCTGGACCTTCTGCCCGCAGCGGTCGCAATGGGCTGTGCCGCGCTTATTTCGCTATTAATTGGGGTATTGCCACTGCGGGATGGCTACCAGGCCATTGATGGCCCTGTGATTGTACTGTTAGCCGCCATGATACCCGTAGGGGAGGCCTTGGAAACCAGCGGTGGAGCCACAATCGTAGCGAACATCTTGCTAGAATTTGGCGCGCAGTGGCCCATCTTTATTTCCTTAATCGGCCTTTTCGTGCTCACCATGCTACTTTCAAATGTGGTCAATAATGCTGCCGCCGCATTGTTAATGGCACCGATTTCCGCCAGTTTAGCCCAAGGCTTTAATGTCTCTCTTGATCCGTTTTTAATGGTGGTCGCGGTGAGTGCTTCATGCGCGTTTTTAACCCCCATCGGCCATCAGTCCAATACATTGGTGCTGGGGCCAGGCGGCTATCGGTTTGGTGATTATTGGAAGCTAGGTTTGCCGCTTTCGATCGTTGTGCTGGTGGTTGCCCTGCCGGTTATTTTGTGGGTATGGCCGCTGTAAGTAACGACAGCAAAAGATAGTGCTCGGTGGCTCCCTGTGGGCCACCGAGCTTTGTTGAGCTTCGTCGTGTGGATCAGGGCTATCAGATTTTGTTACCCTATTACGCTTGGCGATAAATAAAAGTGAACAGGCTAAGCCTATGAATCAACAATACCGTCAGGATGCGATTGTCGAGCTGGTTCGTCAGCACGGTTATATGAGCATTGAGCAACTGACTGATCATTTCGCAGTAACGCCTCAAACGATTCGGCGCGATCTCAACACGTTGGCGAATGAGGGCCGAGTGAGGCGGGTGCATGGTGGCGTGGGAATTGAGTCAAGCACCGTTAATACGGCCTACAGCACACGTAAAACACTCCATCTTGAAGAGAAAGAGCGTATTGCTCATTGTCTGGCGCAGCATATTCCTAATCACTCATCGCTGTTTATCAATATTGGTACCAGCAATGAAATCATTGCCCAGGCATTGCTGGAGCATCAAGGGTTGGAAGTGATCACCAACAACCTGAACGTTGCCGCTATTTTGCAGCATAAAGAAGACTTTAACGTCATCATTGCGGGCGGCCAGGTGCGCTCCCGGGATGGCGGCATCATCGGTGAAGCCACCATCGACTTTATTAATCAGTTTAAGGTCGACTACGGCATTATTGGTATCAGCGGTATTGATGAAGATGGCTCTTTGCTGGAGTTCGATTACCAGGAAGTACGTGTGGCCCAGGCGATCATTGCTAATTCGCGGCGCGTGTATCTAGCTGCGGATTACTCCAAGTTCCATCGCAACCCTGTGGTACGCCAAGGGAATCTTTCCCAGCTGGATGCGTTGTTCACTGACCGTAAGCCTCCCGAGTCTATCCAGCAGTTGCTAACCCAATATGATGTGGCGCTCTATATCGCCTAAACGGGTCAAGGCTGCTTTGTAGAGGTATTTTCGTACTTGAGCATCAATAAGGCTTAGCGTAGCCTTATTCATAATAAAGCGAAAATATTCACCTCAAAGCGAACATCTAATGTCCCGTTATCTACTTTCTATTGATCAAGGTACCACCAGCTCCCGTGCCATCTTGTTTAACCGACAAGGGGAAATTGCGGCCGTTGCCCAGCAAGAGTTTACCCAGCACTTTCCCCGTGATGGCTGGATTGAGCATGATCCTGAAGATATTTGGGAATCAGTAGTTGCGACCTGCAAAGAAGTGCTGGTGAAGGCCAGTGTTTCTGCAGGTCAAGTGGCGGGTGTGGGTATTACCAATCAGCGCGAAACCACGCTGTTGTGGGACCGCGCAACAGGTAAGCCACTTTATAACGCGATCGTATGGCAGGATCGGCGAACGTCTGATACCTGCCAAACGCTGCGTGAAGCTGGGCATACCGATAGCGTTCAAGCAAAAACCGGCCTGTTAATTGATCCCTACTTTTCGGCGACGAAACTGGCGTGGTTGCTTGAGAACGTGGAGGGTGCCCGTGAACGCGCTGAGCGTGGCGAGCTGGCATTTGGCACCGTAGATAGCTTTCTGATTTGGCGGCTGACAAACGGTAAGCAGCATGTCACCGATGCCACCAATGCCTCACGTACAGCGCTCTTTAACATACACACCCAGCAATGGGATGAGGATTTGCTGGCGCTGTTCAACATACCCGCCAACCTGCTGCCCAGTGTGAAAGACTCCAGCGATGATTTTGGCATGATGGAGGCAGAGTGGTTAGGGGCTGAGCTACCGATTGCCGGTGTGGCGGGCGATCAGCAGGCAGCGCTAGTAGGGCAGGCATGCTTTACGCCAGGTATGGGTAAAAGCACCTACGGCACCGGCTGCTTTATGATTGTAAACACCGGTGACACGCCCGCGCTTTCGCGTAATCGCTTGTTGACCACCATCGGCTATCGGCTTAACGGTAAGCCTACCTATGCGCTGGAAGGCAGTATTTTTGTCGCAGGTGCAACCGTACAGTGGCTGCGGGATGGCTTGAACCTGTTTGCGGATGCGGCTGAAACCGAGGCGCTTGCCAAGGAGACCCGACTGGGCCATAGCGTCTATTTGGTACCTGCCTTTACGGGGCTTGGGGCGCCGCACTGGGACCCTAAAGCGCGGGGGGCAATCTTTGGCCTGACACGGGACACCGGTATTGCAGAAATCGTTGCGGCAGGCTTGCAGGCAGTCTGTTATCAAACTCGCGATTTACAGCACTGCATGAACGACGATATGGACGCAACACCAAGCAAACTGCGTGTGGATGGCGGCATGGTTAAAAACAGCTGGCTGATGCAGTTTTTGTCCGACATGCTGGATGTTGAGGTGGACCGTCCCACTATTTTAGAAACTACTGCACTGGGAGCAGCGTACCTGGCAGGCTTACGCTTAGGCTGGTATGACTCTTTGGAAGAAATTGAACAGCTCTGGGACTGTGAAAAGAGCTTTATGCCGACCATGGAGGATGCGTCTCGCGAGCAGCTGTACCAAGGCTGGCTGGATGCCGTGTCGCGCGTACGTTCCGGCGAATAAGGCCATCACGTAGCCATCGTAAGGTGGCTGCGTGCACTTCTTGATTCTCTTCTTGTTGTAAGCTTTTAACATGTTTAACCCTGGGCGGCGGCCAATGTAGTCAAGCTACAACGGGGCGTGCGTCCAATGATGCATTGTTGGCTGATCGTTCATGAACCATAGTCAGGGCATGGGATGGAGTGATGCTTCGTTACCCCGACACATCGCACTATGCCTTGCCATATAACCTTTGTGCGTGCATACAGCAGGCGCTAAAGAGCGAAGATTTTATCTGTTTTTTGACCGTTCGCAGTCACCGAACCAGGTGCTTATCCGACCTGGCATGAGTAGCAATGCCACCATACGTATAGGGCGGCTGGCTTTGCCAACGAAAGCCCTTTGTGAGACCGGCAACGGATAACCATACCATGAGGTACTGAATATGAACTGTATTGAACTAAGCCAGCAAGCTAACCAGATTGCCAGTACATTTAGCAAGCAGGACTTGGCTAAACTGGTACTTGCGCTTAAAGATAGCCCGAGGTCGCTTCAATGTGCCGTGGAAGTGATCGATACGCTCGATAGTCGGTCCGGCTGTACGCTGGATGAAGCCTGGGATGAAGTGTTGGAAGGCGACTCGCAGCTACAGGTTGCTAACGAGGAGTAAGGTGTTAAACGCTTAGAGGCTTTGGTGGTGGATGTACACAAAGCTCCCTTAACAGTTTTAAGGGAGCTTTTTTAGCACGATAATTGGGATATGTCCGTTTGGTTATGTGCTTTTAGCAAGCACTAGGCGTCTGCCATTGCTTGTTGAATTGCCTCGCCAGAATTATTTTCGAAGTAGGCATTAAATCGTTCATTGGCCTGGTCACCGAAAAGCATCCGGCAAGCCTCTTTAAGCCCTTCAGAGTGGCGTAGCTGCTCATGACGCACCACAAGCGATATTTTGGCCCGGCGACGCAGGAAGTCTTCTAGTTCAGTGATCATTTCATAATCGCGGGCGTGTTCAAGCTCAACGCGAATATATTCGGTACCTTCAATAAGCAAGGCGGCCTGGTCATGGTCTGCTTCGATTTTTTCAAGCATCGCAAACGCTTTATCCGCGTAGCGGCGCCACAGGCGTTTTGTCAGTAGCTCTGAAGAGGTGCTGGGCGTCATCGCATCAAGGCCGATACGCTCGGCCTGAGCCATAAATTGCTGCTTAATAGAATCAGCAGGTTCGCCGTACCACTGGAACCTGGGGTTGGTTAACGTCACGCCTAGCTGGGTTACCGCATCCGCAATTTCATCACCGACGTTTAAACAGTCGGTGAGCTTGCCACCAAAGATACTGATATGTGCCGTATCGTCATGTGTATCAATAATGTGCTTGCGTGAGAGCTGCAGGAAGTCACGGTCACTGCCCTGGTTGGCCTCGACGGCCAAGGGGCGCACGCCACAGCGTGTTGAAATAATATCGTCAGGTGTCAGGGGCTTCTCAAGCGTTAAGCGCTTGTTAATGTTCTCCAGCACGAAGCTTGCGTCTTCATCGGTCACTACCGCATTAGGGTGGTCCATGTGCGTATCGGTAGTGCCAATACAGGTACGATTGCCCATGGGGATAACAAAGAAAAGCCGCCCATCATCAGCAAAAAACGCCAGTACACGCTTTGACTCTGTTAACTGCGGCACGATTAAGTGGATGCCCTTTGAGTAAAGGTGCTGGTGCGATGTCTGCTGGTTGGTCAGCTTGTTGTGATGGTCTACCCATGGGCCAGCCGCGTTAATCAATACCTTGGCTCGTATCTCAAACGTGCTGCCATCCATGGTGTTGCGGGCTTTCGTTACCCAGACACCATCTTTACGCTCAGCACCCAGCGACTCCACATAGTTGGCGGCTGTCGCGCCGAAATCGAGCGCGTGGCGGATAAAATTAAACACAAACCGGGCATCATTGTCGTGCAGGTAGGCATCCGAATACTCAAAGCCGCCCACCGATGTATCGACATTAATGATCGACTCTTCTTGCTTGATGTTTTTTGGCGAAAGCAGGCGGGGCGTTTTGGTAAAACCATTTCCCATTAACCAGTAAAGCCAGGTGCCTGCCCAAAGATAGCGAGGGGAGTGGCGAAACCCTTTGGTAATCGTGGTGAGAAAACGTATTTCCTCAACCGTGGAAGGGTAACTCTTGATCAGATGATTGCGGCTTTTACAGAGTTTACGCACCAGGCCAAAGTCATTGCTTTCCATATACTTGATGCCCCCCCACACCAAGTTGGAGGAGTGCATGCTGGTGCTGCCTGCAAAGTCGCCACGATCAATCAAGGCGACTTTGGCACCTTTGCCTGCCAGTGCCGCCGCACTGGCCGCGCCATTAATACCGCCACCAATTACCAGCGCGTCAAAGGTGGTACTTGTCAATTGACTAACGTTTTGTTCACGCAGGGTCATGATAGCCTCATTAATGGAAAATTAGGTTTGATAACCAAAGCAAAGCACAGTTATTTTCATTTATGAAGAATATGTGATCGTTTGCGATCTTTCAAGTTTGAAAACGAACATTGAGCGCCTATAAAAAAACCGGCTCCATTGTGGAGCCGGCTTATGGCAATCCTGTTTCCAGGATGTGTTATTCGACGTGGGCTTCCTCAGGATTAATTGGCGCTGCCTGCGTAGCATTATGGTTAATGAGCGTGCCTTTATTCTTTGCGAACGCATCGTAGGCAAAGTCATCGACCGTTAGCATCTCCAGCACGTTCTTTTCGAATTCGCGCATAAAGATCGTTTCTTCTTCACTAATCAGGCCTTTCTCAAACGCTACCTCAACCCGAGCTTCAGGGTGAAGGGCCGTTTGAGGCAGCTCACCTTTGGCGTAGGCTTTGTTAACCGTACGATAAATGGCTTCAGCACGGTCATAATCAACCAGCAGTGCGTTGTAGCGCGCCAATGGGTTGGGTTGTTCGCCGTCGTCGGTATCCCAGGTGTTGGAAAGCAGTTTGGTACGCAACGCAGTGTGGGTGGAAACCCGTTTAGCAATGTCGCGTGCCAAATCGTCATGGGGTTTATCCCAACGGCGGCCGGTTGGCATTACCACGGCGTTAAGCACACGGCCGAGTGCCCGATTAGGCAAATTGTCGAAAATCTCCACAAAGGCTTGCTCTGCACGATGCAGCAGGAAGCGGCAGCTGTAGTGAAGCAGGGCGTCTTCGCCTTCCACTTTGTCACCTGCTTGCCACTGTTTGAGCACCATGGATGCGAGATACAGGTTAGAGAGCACATCACCCAAACGGGCAGAGAGCATTTCGCGTTTTTTCAGCGCGGAACCCAGGCTTGCCATGGCGGCATCCGCACATAGCCCAAAGCCTGCCGAGAGGCGGGCAATATCTTGCGCATAAGCCGCGGCTGGCCCGTCAAACGGCACGCGTTCTTTGCCAAACCCTAGCCCCATGGTGAACGCACGTGCGGCGTTACCAAAAATCAGGCCCGCATGGCTGAAGAAGGCTTTATCAAACGCGTTGATGTCGTTGGCATCCTTGGCGGCCAGCTCTTCCAGCACGTAGGGGTGACAGCGGATCGCCCCTTGACCAAAGATCATCAGGTTGCGCGTCATGATGTTGGCGCCTTCAACGGTAATCGCTACCGGGTTGGCGCTATAGCCAATACCTAAATAGTTACGTGGGCCCAATGTGACCGCTTTACCGCCATGCACATCCATCGCATCGCTTAACAAATCACGTTGAAACTCGGTCAGTTGGCTCTTCAAAATCGCTGAAGGAACCGCCGGTTTCTCACCATGATCAATCAGGTTAGCCGTTTGATAAACGGTTGCCTGGGAGATATAAGCCATCGCTGCCATACGTGCCAGCGGTTCTTGAACGCCTTCCATTTCGGCGACAGGCACGTTGAACTGACGACGAACACGCGTAAAGCCACCGCTCCAGCCCAGTGCGTAGCGGGCGGTGCCGGTCGCGCCGGAGGGCAGCGTGATACAACGACCAATCGATAGGCACTCAACCAGCATGCGCCAGCCTTGGCCAATCATCTCCTGCCCGCCGATGATGGTATCCAGCGGGACAAAGACATCCACGCCTTTAATCGGGCCGTTCATAAACGGGCTGCCGATGGGGTGATGGCGGCGGCCAATGTCCATGCCTTTCGTATCGCGCGGTATAAGTGCCAGAGTGATGCCCCGGTCTTCTTCGTCACCCAACAGCTTTTCAGGGTCGAATAAGCGGAAGGCTAAACCCACAACCGTGGCAATGGGAGCCAGCGTGATCCAGCGTTTTTCAAACGTCAGGCGCAGGCCTAGCGTCTCTTTTCCATTAATAATCTCTTTACACACTACGCCAGTATCAGGCAATGACGTTGCGTCAGAGCCCGCCCGCGGGCCTGTCAGGCCGAAGCAGGGGATTTCGCGGCCATCGGCCAAGCGAGGCAGGTAGTGGTCTTTCTGTTCCTCAGTACCGTATTTAAGCAGCAGCTCGCCCGGGCCGAGGGAGTTGGGCACCCCAACGGTCACCATTAACGTTTCGTTGGCGGAGAGTTTTTGCAGTGCCATGGATTGGGCTTTTGCTGAGAAACCCAGGCCACCGTACTCCTTGGGAATAATCATCCCAAAGAAGCCTTCTTTTTTCAGGTAGTCCCATAACTGCTGGGGCAGGTCGGCACGCTCTTGAGCAATGTCCCATGCGTTACACATGCCAGCCGCTTTAGCGCACTGGATATCGAGAAAAGCCTGTTCATCTTCGCGCAGGCCTCCATCCTTGTAAGCCAGCAGCTTATTCCATTGTGGCTTACCGGAGAAAAGCTCCCCGTCCCAGGAAACGCTACCGGCTTCTAGCGCCGTGCGCTCGGTGGCGGAGACCTTTGGCGCGACCTTTTTGAAAATTTTAAAAATCCGCGGTGTCAGCCACTGTTTACGCACTGCCTCAAGGCCCGTCACAGCAACGACCAGAGCAGCGATTAGCAGCAATACGCCTATAATGGCGGCGTCAAAGAGTAGGCCAACAAGCCCTAATATACCCAACAGTGTCAGGGCTGCTGGGGCGCCTGCTTCGCGGCGCATAACAATCAGCAGGCCAACCACGGCCAGGATAATCAGTAGTAGGGTGAGCATAGAACGTCTCCATGTATTATTAGGCACTGTCCAGTTCTGGTCTGCATTGCGCTTGGCTCAGAACGTTGATGTCTGATCCATCGATGCAGTCTTGCCGTTGTGTGTAACGCTTGAAGTGATGATTAGAACGCAAGCCATAGGCATTCGAACAGGTGTTTGAATATTGGCAGACGTACGCTATCCCGCGCAAGTCGTTACGTCTTTTTATCCTGCTTATTAATAGTAGCTTAGTAAAAAAAAGCCACGGCAGTTAGCCGTGGCGCTTAGATGAACGGGGATTCACGTGTGAAAACGTCATTCACCCATGTTGGGCAGGTACGCTGTTAGCTGCAAAATAGGTAACTTGCGCGCGAGGCAGCGGTTCGTGTCCACGGATGTGGTCGGCAATCTTTTCGGCCAGCATGATGGTTGGCGCATTCAGGTTGCCGGTAGGAATTAGAGGGAACAGTGAGGCGTCAACCACCCTTAAGCCTTCTACGCCATGAACGCGGCCTTGGCCATCTGTCACGGCCAGCGAATCGTCTCCCATACGGCAACTGCCACAGGGGTGATACGCCGTTTCCGCGTTTGCCTTAATAAACTGATCCAGCGCTTCATCGCTTTGTACATCAGGCCCTGGGGAAATTTCACGGCCTCGGTACTTATCGAATGCGGGTTGTTCGATAATGTTGCGCGTTAAGCGAATGGCATCACGGAACTCTTCCCAGTCTTTTTCATGCGACATGTAGTTGAATAAAATACTGGGTGCCGCGTGCGGGTCTTTTGAGGTTAGTCGAATGCGGCCTCGGCTTTTGGAGCGCATCGAGCCCACGTGCGCTTGAAAGCCATGCGCTTGAACCGCGCTTTTGCCATTATAGCTAATCGCGATGGGTAAAAAGTGATACTGCAGGTTGGGCCACTCTTCCTCATCACGGCTGCGAATAAACGCACACGCTTCAAACTGGTTGCTGGCGCCAATGCCCGTACCCTTGAGTAGCCACTCAGCGCCTATCATGGGCTGGTTGTACCATTTTAGAGCGGGGTAGAGCGAGATGGGTTCTTTACATGCGTACTGAATGTACATCTCTAAGTGGTCTTGCAGGTTTTCGCCGACACCCGGCAGGGCATGAACGGTCTTGATGCCTAGCGGCTCTAGCACTTCAGGATGGCCGATGCCCGAGCGCTGCAAAATTTGAGGTGACGCAATAGCACCACCACACAGCAGCACTTCCCGCTTGGCGCGGGCGGTCTGCTGTTGCCCTTTGCGCTCGTAGCGCACACCCACAGCGCGCTTGCCGTCAAACTCAATGATGTCGGTAACGGCGTGGGTTTCTATGGTCAGGTTGGTGCGCTGTTTGGCGGTGTCCAGGTAACCCCGGGCGGTAGAGGCGCGTCGCCCCTTGGGCGTAACGAACCGGTCCATGGGGCCAAAGCCTTCTTGCTGATAGCCGTTAACATCGTCTGTTTCCGGGTAACCTGCCTGTTTGCCTGCTTCAATAAAGATGCGATACAGCGGGTTGTTACCGTTTTTGGGAGTAGTGATGCTGACCGGACCGCTGCCACCGTGGTAGTCATTGGCCCCGGTGTCGCGGGTTTCTGACTTTTTAAAGTAGGGCAGGCAGCTTAAGTAATCCCAATCTTCCAAGCCTGGCTGTTGAGCCCAGTTATCGTAATCCAGTGCATTGCCGCGGATATAGCACATGCCGTTAATCAACGAAGAGCCGCCCAACCCTTTCCCGCGCCCGCACTCCATGCGGCGGCCATCCATATGCGGTTCCGGGTCCGTTTCAAATGCCCAGTTGTAACGCTTTCCCTGAAGTGGAAAGGCGAGGGCTGCTGGCATTTGGGTACGGAAATCAAGTCGGTAATCCGGCCCGCCGGCCTCTAACAAGAGAACGCGGACGTCGCTGTCTTCCGTTAAACGCATAGCCAGCACGCTTCCCGCTGAGCCCGCGCCGATAATAATGTAATCAAATTCATGCGGTTGCGGCATAGTTACACCTTGAGAGAGTAGAATGGCGTGCGTGTTTGCAGTTTCGCTTTAAAACACTGACTCAAAGGGGCCCATCTCGATTTGTACCGACTTGGTTTGGGTATAGTGGTTAAGCGTATCGATACCATTTTCACGGCCAATACCCGACTCTTTATAACCGCCAACCGGCATTTCAGAAGGTGATTCACCCCACGTATTCATCCAGCAAATACCCGCTTCCAACTGATGAATAACGCGATGTGCGCGGTTTAAGCTTTCGCTAAATACGCCGGCTGCCAAGCCATACCGGGTGTCGTTGGCGCGACGAATGACGTCAGCTTCATCATCAAAGGCAAGCACCGACATCACCGGGCCGAAAATTTCTTCCTGCACAATGCGCATATCATCTGTGCAATCGGTAAATACGGTAGGTGCTGCCCAAGCGCCGTTGGCCCAGTCGCTGCTTTTCCACTCATCACCCCCCACCAGCAGGCGGGCGCCTTGCTGTTTACCCAAGGCAATATAGGAAAGCACTTTTGCCTGGTGCTCAAAACTGACCAGAGGACCAAAATTAACGCCAGGGTCCATAGGGTCGCCTGCTTTGATGCGCTTAACACGCTCCACCAGCTTGGCTTCAAATGCGTCTTTCACACTGCGTTCGATAAACACCCGCGTACCGTTGGTGCAAACTTGGCCACTGGAGTAGAAATTGGCCATCATGGCCGCATCGGCGGCGCGGTCCAGGTCCGCATCGGCAAAGATGATCAGCGGTGATTTTCCACCCAGTTCCATCGTGACGTCTTTAAGCGATGAGCTAGCGGCTGCGGCCATCACTTTTTTGCCGGTGCCTGCTTCACCGGTAAACGACACTTTGGCAATGCTCGGGTGTGCCGTCAGCATCGCGCCTACGTCGCCATCGCCTTGCACCACGTTGAAAACACCGTCTGGCAGGCCAGCTTCAGTAAAAATCTCAGCCAGTTTAATTGCGCTCAGCGGTGTTACTTCACTGGGTTTAAAGACAACGGCATTACCTGCCGCCAGCGCTGGCGCGGCTTTCCAACAGGCGATTTGAAGGGGGTAGTTCCACGCACCGATGGCGCCAATGACGCCCAGCGGCTCGCGGCGGGTATACACAAAGGAGCTTTCGCGCAGTGGAATTTGGCTGCCTTGAATAGCCGGGGCCAGCCCTGCGAAGTACTCAATCGCATCAGCGCCCGTCACGATGTCGACACTTGCTGTTTCGCTAATCGGCTTACCGGTGTTGCGGGTCTCGAGCGCTGCCAGCTCGTCATTGCGCTCACGCAGCAACGCAACCGCGCGCTGCATAATACGGGAGCGCTCCATGCCTGTCATGGCAGCCCATTCGCGCTGGCCACGCTGGGCCGCTTCAACGGCTGCGTCAACGTCCTGTTGGCTTGCTTGGCCAAGTGTCGCAAGCAGGCTGCCATCAAATGGGTTAGTAACGGTAAAAGTAGCACCTGACGTGGCAGCGACCGGGCGACCATCAATATAGAGAGGCTGTACATCTTGAGCGGACATGTTGATCTCCTTTATAACCTTAATGAGCAGGTGCTGAGTGTTGATATTTGTGATGGGCCAAGAGTTGATCAAGATAGTGGAGCGCTAGATGGCGGGCTTTGTCGGCATCAAGCCCTTCGGGTGTTAATGCACCGCGTAGCCATAAACCATCAATCATGGCGGCCAACCCACGGGCTGCATTGCGTGCCTCAACGTGGGGGAGCACGCGTCGAAACTGACAACATAAATTGGCGTAAAGGCGTCTGTCGTTCACATTTTGCAGGCGCTGAAGCATCGGCTTGTGCATGCTGCTGGCCCAAAAGGCAAGCCATGTTTTAGCCGCAGGGCCGGTCACTTGAGTGCGATCGAAGTTGCCTTCGATAATCGCGCTGATGTGCGCTTTAGGTGAGTCATCGTTCAACGCCCTGCGTCGCGCCGAAATAGCGTCACTAAGGTCAGTCAAGATCTGGCGCATAGTGGCTTCAAGAAGGCCATCTTTCCCGCCAAAGTAGTGACTGATGATGCCTGCAGAGACGCCCGCGTGACGGGCAATCCGCATAATGGTTGCTTCTGCCAATCCCACTTCGTCAATGGCCGCCATGGTGGCGTTGATTAACTGCTGGCGGCGTATCGGTTCCATTCCCAGCTTTGGCACAGCTGTCTCCTGATGACGTTGAATGCCTAACTTGAAACATGCGGTTAGTCATGATTACCTGTATATCTTAGTAGTTGTTTATTGAACGTTCAATCAATAAACGCTGGTGCATGTTGCTGCGCTTGGCGTTAAAGGAATAAACATGCCCATTTACGTAAAATAGAAGGGGAGTTGTAATGAAACGTGTCCAGGTGGTGGGATTAAGCGCATTGGTGTTGGGGGCTGCTATGCCCATGATGGCCCAAGCCGATGAGTGTTCGCGTGTGCGTTTTGCCGAAGTGGGCTGGACCGATATTACCGCGACGACGGCGCTGGCCAGCGAAGTACTGGAGGCGCTAGGCTATACGCCAACCGTCGATACGGTGTCAGTGCCGATTGCCTATGCGGGTATGCGTAACAATGATTTTGATGTCTTTTTAGGCAACTGGATGCCCTCTATGGCGTCCATCAGCGACCCGTATATTGAGAGTGGCGATGTTGAGCGGTTAGTTGTCAATTTAGAAGGCGCCAAATACACGCTGGCCGTACCGCAATACGTGTACGATGCAGGTGTTACTTCTGTGAATGATTTAGCGGCTCACGCTGATCAATTTAACCATCGCGTGCATGGCATCGAGGCGGGTAACGATGGCAATGAGCTTATCCAGCAAATGATTGATGATAATGCCTACGACCTGGGCGATTGGCAGGTGGTGGATTCCAGTGAAGCAGGCATGCTGTCAGAGCTGACAACACGCGTCCCCAATGAAGAGTGGATGGTCTTTCTGGGGTGGGAGCCGCACCCCATGAATACCAACTTTGATATGGCCTACTTATCCGATGCGGATGATTACTTTGGGCCTGATTTGGGTGGCGCCACGGTGCACACCAATACGCGCGCCGGGTTTGTCGAAGCGTGCCCGAACGTGGGTACACTACTTGGCAATATGACGTTTACGCTGGAAATGGAAAACCAGTTAATGGGCGCCATTATGAATGAGGGTGTCGGCCCTCGCGTTGCCGCCAATCGTTATTTAAAAGAGCACGACGATTTATTAGCCGCGTGGCTTGAGGGTGTGACAACCCTGGATGGCGAGCCTGCACTGCCAGCAGTTCAGGCCGCTCTGTAAATCTGTCATTGTCTCATTGAAAGGTAAGCCTGTTTTCGGCTTGCCTTTTGTTTCGAGAATAGGCATAATCTGCACCCGCTGATGTCGGAAAGGCTACGTAGCTCAGCTGGTTAGAGCACATCACTCATAATGATGGGGTCCCCTGTTCAAATCAGGGCGTAGCCACCAAATCAGCGCCGCAGTACATGGATATTCAAGTGTATTGCTATGGTGGCCCCTTAGGTCCTCCCGCAACGCTATACTGCAAACCCCGCCAGGCCCGGAAGGGAGCAACGGTAGTGGTGGCTGCGTGTGCCGGGATGTGGCTTTTGGGGCCGCCTCCATTTCTGTCGTTTCCAGCCTGTTGTGACATAAATTCCAGCCAAAATGACATAATTTGCGGTTTATCGTGACATAACCTGTTTTTGTAGTAATCCTACGAAATGGGGTGTTGTCATGTTTAGCGCAAGCTCCGTCACCCTCGTGTTAAAAATCTCTACAAATTTGCTGGTTTTAAAACAAGCTGTACTCGCATTGTTGAGTCTTCCTTGACGGGTTGTGATCAGCACGCGTGCTATGACTACTGGGAACATGGCGATTAAGCAACTAAGCGAGTAGCGCCGTTATCTTATGCGATGGCATGCATTTTCTTATATCCATCCAAGGCTTTGAAGAACTCAGTAGCGGTGATGCCTAAGGCCAATGTGTGCTTGGGCTCAGGTAGCGAATAAATCATTGGTCTGTTAGCGACAAGCACGTCATTGTGCATGGACTCACGACGACTAGATGAATTGTTTTAGCATTGGTAACCCCTGCCTGAGAGGTTTCTCCATGAAAAGCACCCCAGTTAGAGATAAGCCAGCCCCTTGGCGCGCCACTCAGGTCAACTGACTATTCGTAGCCGTTGTCTCGGTGAGAGGGGGCTAGAGCATAAGAGTGAGTGGAACCCCCAGGGAGGCGCCGGCAGAGGCTAGCTGCCTGGGCGCATTACTTCATGAGAGGCATTGCCAGGGTTTTCCTGCATGACGTTTTTCTACATAACAACGCTTCGAGCAGCAAGCCATTTCGCTTTGCAGCCAGTCTTCAGTGCCCAAGCGAGAACAATGATAAATCAATCACTACAATAAGGAGATACAGCGTATGGGCTTATTAAATAAACGGGCCTCGTCGACGTACGACGACAGCGACATGCAGACGGATTATGTTGTAGGGCAGGACAACATCCAGGGAAGTATGGGGCCCATCGGTTTTGACATTCATAACCGCGTCTTTGTCCTGTCCGCACTCGCCTCGTTGATTTTCATTGTGTTGACCCTGATGTTCCCGGCGCAGGCAGGGGAGCTGTTCCAATCTATCGTTGGCTTCTCGACGCGCACGCTGGACGGGTACTTCATGATTCTGGTGGATTTTTTCATTGTCTTCTGTCTGGCGCTGATTGTGCTTCCCCATGGCAAAGTGAGGCTAGGCGGCCCGGATGCCCGGCCGGAACACAGCTACCTGTCGTGGTTCGCTTTGTTGTTCACGGCGGGTATCGGGATCGCCTTGCTGTTCTTCAGCGTGCTGGAACCGGTTTATCATGCAAATGTGTCTTCGCCCTTAGGCACTCCTTCGCCCTTTGGTGCCGACGGTGCGCTAAATATGGCCGCGGTTGACGAAGCCTCGGCCATGGGGCTGGCGGGGACGTTTCTGCACTGGGGACTGCACGGCTGGGCCGTATACGCGGTGATGGCGCTTGCCCTCGCGATCTTCAGCTATAACAAGAAACTGCCGTTTTCTATTCGCTCGATCTTCTTTCCTATCCTGGGGGATCGCGTATGGGGTTGGTGGGGGCACTGGATCGATATCCTGGCGGTGTTTTCCACCTTGTTCGGCTTGGCCACGGCACTGGGCCTGGGCGCGCAGCAGGCCAACGCGGGACTGAATTTTGTTTTCGGTATGGCCATCAATACCACGACACAGGTCATCATCATTGCACTTGTCACTGCGGTGGCGCTGGTATCGGTGTGGCGCGGCCTGGAAGGGGGCGTAAAGCGACTCTCCGAGATCAACATGATCGCGGCCGTGATGTTCTTCTTCTTTGTGCTGTTCGCTGGCCCGACCCTGATGGCGATCAGCGGCATGTGGACGGGAATCACCCATTATGTGACGGAGCTCATTCCGCTCTCGGCGCCCTTTGGCCGTGAAGATGACGCTTATCGTCAAGACTGGTCGGTGTTTTACTGGGCGTGGTGGGTCAGCTGGGCGCCTTTTGTCGGCATGTTTGTCGCGCGCGTGTCCAAGGGTCGTACGGTGCGTGAATTTCTGCTCTGCGTGCTGATCGTGCCAAGCCTTTTTATCTTTATCTGGATGGGGGTATTCGGCAGCATTGCACTGGATCAGCTTTATACCAATCCCGCCGCCAGTCTGGTCAAGGAGTACGTGATCGATAGCTACCGTCCCGAACTAGCCCTATTCGGCATGCTCAATGAGCTACCGCTGACGGGTTTGATGTCGAGCCTGGGGATCATTCTGGCGCTCACCTTCTTCGTGACGTCATCGGATTCCGGCTCTCTGGTGATCGATACCATCACCGCCGGCGGCAAGATCGAAGCGCCTCGGCCTCAGCGTATGTTCTGGGCGACGGTAGAGGGGTTGATTGCCATCGTGTTACTGATCGGTGGTGGGTTGTCGGCGCTTCAAGCGGGTGTCACGGCGACGGCTATCCCATTTTCCATCTTGATGCTGCTGATGTGCTACTGCATCATCCGAGCGCTGAACGGCGAGCTGCGCCGCATGCGCAACGGAAAGTGACGTGAAGTCCCTTTGCCGGACGCGACGTCCGGCAAAGAGAAGTTTTACTGTCCCGCACGAAAAAAAAACGCCTGTACCCCAACAGGTACGGGCGTCCGCGTTGCTTGTGTAACCCCCCCCCCCCGAAAACCCGATTCAGCTCAGATGAGGTGAGTCGCCATGAGCTTACTCGCCGCGAGGGTAGCGCTGGGCTTCTTCGACTTCGTTCAGATCCATGTGGTTACGCATGTAACGCTCGCAAGCGTCCTGCAGCGGCTGATAGTCCCACGGATAGTAGTGGCCATTACGCAGGGCTTCGTAGACGATCAGACGCTGTGCCTGGGAGGCGCGCACGTCGGCATCGAAGGCTTTCATGTCCCACTGCTTGTGTACCTTGGCCTGATAGTCGGCCACCACCTCGGCGTAGTCGGGATGCACCGCCAGGTTGTGCTGCTCCAGCGGGTCGGCCTCCAGGTCGAATAGCTGCGGTGGGTCAATCTCGCAATAGTTGAATTTCCACTTGCCCTCGCGGATGGTCACAATTGGAGAATAGCTGGCCTCGGCGGCGTATTCCATGTACACCGGCGCATCGCGCTTCTCACCTCTGGTCAAGGGGAGCAGCGACTGGCCATCGGTATAGGGCGCGATCGAGGAAAGGTCGATGCCGACCAGGTCGGCGATGGTGGTGTTGATATCGATGATCGATACGGGATCCTCAACGCTGCGCGGTTCGATCCCTGGTGCAGACAGCATCAGTGGTACCCGCGACGAGCCTTCATAGGGGCTCATCTTGAACCACAGGCCCTTTTCGCCAAGCATATCGCCGTGGTCGGCACAGACCACGATAATCGTGTTGTCGAGCATGCGGGTGCGTTCGAGCACGTCTAGAATGCCGCCGATCTTGTCGTCGACATAGGAGATGTTGGCGAAATAGCCTTGGCGAGCATTGCGCACGTCCTGGGGCTGGATATTGAACTTGGTGTAATCGTTGGCTTCGAAGATCCGCTGGGAGTGCGGATCCAGCTCATCGAAGGGTACGGGCCCTTGCTGGGGCTCAAGATACTCGCAGTCGTTATATAAATCCCAGTATTGGCGACGTGCTACATAGGGGTCGTGCGGGTGAGTGAAACTGACGCACAGCGCCCAAGGCCGCTCGTCGTGACCACGCGACAGGTCATATAGCCGCTGCTCGGCGTGAAACGCGACTTCGTCGTCGTATTCCATCTGATTGGAAATTTCAGCAACGCCAGCGCCTGTCACCGACCCCAGGTTGTGGTACCACCAGTCGATACGTTCCCCGGGCTTGGTGTAGTCAGGTGTCCAGCCGAAATCAGCCGGGTAGACATCGGTGGTTAAGCGTTTCTCGAAACCGTGGAGCTGATCTGGGCCGACGAAGTGCATCTTTCCCGACAAGCAGGTGGAATAACCTGCGCGACGCAAATGATGCGCCCATGTCGGCACGCTTGAAGGAAATTCCGCTGCGTTGTCATATACCCCGGTGCGGCTCGGCAACTGGCTCGACATGAAGGCGGCCCGCCCCGGTGCGCAAAGATAGCTAGGTGTATAGGCATTGTTGAAATTGACCGAGCGTTTGGCCAGTTTCTTGAGGTTAGGCGCATGCAAGAAATCGGCGGGGCCATCCTTGAACAGTGTACCGTTGAGTTGGTCGGCCATTAACACCAGTACATTAGGTCTAGCCATATAGAAATCTCCCTGGCGAGTATTGTTGATATTTGAAGCTGCCAATAGGCGCGACTTCAATCCCTTACAATGACGTGCCGGGAAGTAGTAAACCAATGATTTATTTGCCCCCTAAGCCCAAACTCACATTGGTCTTAGGTATAAACGACGATTTAGTGGATAGTGCCTGTTACCGCCATCAACCTGGTTCTACTGTGCCCTATATTAATGCTACTGCTGTGTGATAATCATACGGCCTACCTGCCGGTTGGAGGCTGAGCGCTATGTGTTTCCATCGTTTTTAAGGTGAAGGTAGAGTGGGTCGAACTCGCCAGCTTGCTGCAGCTTGTCCCAGTCCGGTATGGTCATCCGGCTTCTTTCGGTGATGATCAAGCCATCTGCGCGTAGTGCCTGAAAAACACGGTTTACGTGGACGGGCGTCATCCCTGTCGCATCTGCTATTTCTGCTTGGGTCGTTGGCATATAGAACGTGTTCCCCTCAGTCAAGCCGACTGTCTTTAGGCGCACCATGAGTTCGCAGATAATATGCGCGATACGGGAGTAAGCCTCGCGTTGTCCAATATTTAATAGCCATTCACGGAAAATAGAGGCGTAGACAAGTGTCTCGCGCCAAAAGGCAGCAACAAGCCTGGGATAGCGCTCACAGAGTTGGTGCAGATCTTTATGCTGAATGAAGCCGAGCTTGCAGGGGCTGATAGAGGCAATATTAATATCTATTACTCTCAAGTGAAGGCTTTGCAGGTCGGGTATGTCGCCAGGAACATGCAGGGCCATGATCTGGCGTTTGCCTTCAATGGATACTTTATTGACGCAGGTAAAGCCCTCAACCATCAAGCAGCACTGGTTTGGCTGATCGCCCACTTTAACAATGTCTTGATTGCTCTTGATTTCTTTTGTGTGGATCGGTAGCCCCATCAGTGCCTGCTTCTCTTCACTGGTAAGCGCAAAAATATTTTCTAATTTGCGGATCATGATGTGATTGGGCGAGAAGGGCGCTGTGGTCATGTTTGGCTCCGAGGTTTGCAGAAATAATGAAGCCTGATGCAACATTTTCTGCGCACTATGTGGTTTGGTAATGCCAGTCTCAAGCATGCTCCACGTGAGGTGAAATAGCCAGGTTACGCGATTTATCGTATTGAATTTTATTTATTCGGAAGGAGACTTTAAAAAAAATTAAAGTTCTGTGGCAGGTATTTTCATCAGTGACGCTAGGCTGGTGTGTTGGCCCTGCAGCAAATCGGCCAGTGTATATTGATCCAGAACGCCCAAAAAGGCGTCTAGTGCATCGTTAAGGATAGGCTTTAAGCGGCATGCGGGGGTAATGACGCAGGCGCTATCGTCTCGAAAGCACTCGACGAGCGCCATTTCCTGCTCGGTATCTCTCACCAGCGCCCCTAATCGAATGTGTTCGGGCGCCCGGTTTAGCCAAAGTCCGCCATGCTTGCCGCGGATGGCTTTGAGGTACTCTTTTTGATGTAGTTCCTGGACAATTTTCATCAAGTGATTGCGTGAGATCGAGAATGTCTCGGCAATTTCCGTGATTGTTGCGCGCTCTTCTCCCTTGGCTGCCAAGTAAATCAAAACGCGAATAGAGTAATCCGTGAAGCGGGTTAGGTGCATGGTTTGCCAAGTGTGGACCAAACACCGCATTGTACGGGGTTTAAAAAGGATGGGGAATATTCGGCTAGGGGCCGTGATAATAAAAGGAAGGTGTTGATTATAGAAAATGAGCGCTATTAATCATTTTTGCTCATCGTTAATGTCGTTAACATGGGGCAGAGTAATTGCCTGGTAGCCTGTATAGCATGGGTGGGGTGAATGGGGTGTTGTTAAAAAACGGATCAGGGAGGTCATATGAACTACGAAATAGTGCTTAAGCGCGTCTATTCAGCGTTTGAAGACGACGAGGGAGCACGCGTCCTGGTTGACCGTTTATGGCCACGTGGAAAAGAGCGTGCTTCGCTGGCGCTAACGGAGTGGTATCGCGATGCCGCGCCTTCATCATCTCTAAGGCGTGACTACCACCAGGACAAGATTAGTGAGGCTTCCTTTCAGACCCGCTACCGTTTGGAATTAAAGGAGTCTGATGAGGCGTTACTACCGCTGATGCGTTATGCCAGGCAAGGTAAGCTGACGTTATTAACGGCTTCACGCCAACTGGACCATTCACATTTGCCCATTCTGCGTGAAGCGGTGCTGGACGCGCTGGATATAGAAGACCGAGCAGACCAAGAGTTAGCGTCCTCACCGTGTTGCTTAAATAGCACTTCTCAGGATAGTGAGTAGCGAGGGATGTTATCACTGCTGGCTATCGGTCGTGATTAACGCGTTGTTTGTTCGTCAATAAAGTGCTGCATAATCGCCAGAGTTTCATTGCTGACATGATGCTCCATGCCTTCAGCATCAATGCGTGCGGTATGATCATTAACGCCCAGCGCGCGTAAAAAATGTAGCACTATATCGTGCCGTGCCCGGGATGTTTCTGCCATTTTTTGGCCTTCCGCTGTTAGAAACAGGGAGCGGTAAGGCTTACTGGTGACCAGTCCCAGCTCATTTAAGCGGCGGATCATCTTGGATACGGTCGCTTGACTCACCCCCATGCGGCTGGCGATGTCGGCGGCGCGCGCTTCTCCCCGGTGGCGAATCAGGTCGCCAATCAGCTCAACGTAATCTTCGATTAGCTCGGTTTCATGCGCATTGCGCACGGTTTCATATTGCCGTGTGTGCTCTTCAATGGGCGGCAATGCGTCATTGCAGTAACTTTTACTCATACATTTGGCGTTATGGGGAAGCGGCTGATCGTTATCACTCATTGGCAGACTATATCGAGGTGAATGGAAAACTCTAATGGATCATGGTAGCGCATATTGTAGAATAATTGTTAGCCAAGGCTAAACTATTTGCACAATGCTTTTTTGTTGAGCTAAAGTTGTAATTAGCGCAAACCAAATTTACAACGGGGGACGTCCATGAGCCAACGAAAAACATGCTTGATGATAAGTTTGTTGCTTGCGACGGCGGGCAGCGTTACGACGGCCAGTGCCCAGACGCTATCGCCGCCGATTAATGTTGTGGCGACGTTTACGGTATTGGGCGATTTGGTGGCCCGCGTGGCAGGAGACGACGCCAACGTATCAGTGCTGAGCCCTGTTAATGCAGAGGTGCACGAGTGGGAATTAACACCCAATAATTTTGCCGCTCTGGAAGAAGCCGATATTGTTTTTTATAACGGCTATCAGCTAGAGCAGTGGATGCGCCAGGTGGAAGCGACTACCCAAGGCGATGTGCCCTTGGTCGCCGTTGCCGAAGCGTCTGAACACCCAACTCAACATATTATGATTGGCGATATGCAGGGCGATGTCGACCCACATTTGTGGACAGACCCGCGTGCGGCAATGGCCTATGTTCACGTGATAGCGAATGAGTTGGAAGACCTTCTGCCAGAGCAGGCAGAGGATATTCAGGCGCGTGCCGATAACGTCGTGACAGAACTTCAAGACCTTCACTTGGAGCTTCAACAGACGCTAAGCGATATTCCGGAAGAGCGTCGTATTTTGCTCTCAAGCGAAGCAGCATTTTTGTATTTCTCTGATACTTATGGCTTTGAACATGACGGTATCTGGGGGAATAACGCCGAAACGGAAGGCTCGCCGCAGCAGTTAATGCGCATCATTGACTTGATTAACGCACGCCAGCCTGCAGCGCTTTTTTGGGAAAGCACAACATCGGATCGTTACGTTAGTAGCCTTTCCAGAGATACGGGAATTCCCACCGCGGGTCCTTTATACGTGGACTCGTTAAGCGAGCCAGAGGGCGAGGCGGGAGACTATTTTGCCATGTTGAGGCATAACGCCGATATGCTGCGCCAGTATTTAGCCGTTGAGTAGTACATCATGACAACCAGTTTACCGAGCACGATGGCAGCCATTGAAATAACCGGGCTGTACGCTGCTTATCAGCGCCAAACCGTGCTGGAAGATATACACCTCACATTTCCCGCTGGGAAATGGACGGCCATTGTCGGGCCTAACGGTGCCGGAAAATCGACACTTTTTCATGTGTTGACCGGCAGCATGAAGCCGCTGCAAGGCAGCGTAAAAGCCTTTGACGAGCCCATAGCAAAGCATCGTCGGGCGGGGCGTATCGCGTATATGGCTCAGCGTGAGGCGATTGAGTGGGATTTTCCTGTCTCGGTATGGGACACCGTTATGGGTGGGCGCTACGGACACATGCGCAGCGATGCGTTATGGCGCCGCTTATTGCCAGCGCGCTGGCATCACGCTCGACATAGCGAAGCGGTGCATGATGCTTTGGTGGCAGTCAATATGCTCGACCTGGCTGACCGACCTATTGGCGCGCTTTCCGGTGGTCAGAAAAAACGTGTGTTGCTAGCACGCGCGCTAGCGCAGCAGGCCAGCATTTTGTTGTTGGATGAGCCACTGGCTGGCGTTGACCCGCCCAGCGAGAAGCTCATCTTGTCGGTACTTCGTCGCGAGCGTGAAGCGGGTAAAACCGTGATTATGGTCACACATGATATGCCTGGTGCTCGCCGCTATGTGGATCACGTCGTGCTGATTAATCGCTTTGTGCGGGGTACCGGTACGCCTGAAGAGATGCTAAGCGAAACAAAACTGGCCGAACTTGCAGTGAGTTCAATTGAGCAAACGGCCAATGATCGCCAAACGATGCCAGTGGCTTCCAATAGTTCTGGGCAGGGGTAAGTTACGTGGTTGACAGCATATTAATGGTTGAAACGTTTAGCGATGCACTGGTAAACGGCTTAATCGCAGCGTTAATGGTGGTAGTTAACCTGCTACCTGACAGCGTTTCTGACGCCTTTCAGTATGCATTTATGCAAAGAGCGCTACTCACCTCGGTGCTGGTAGGCGCTATTTGTGGGATGCTTTCCTGTTATGTCGTGCTAAAGCGCTGGTCGCTGCTGGGGGATGCGATCTCTCACGCTGTGCTGCCGGGGGTAGCCATTGCGTATTTGCTTGGCTGGCCCTTCTTTGTAGGAGCGTTTATTACCGGGGCGCTGACCTCGGTAGGCATCGGGGCGATTGAAAGGAACACACGAATTAAAGCAGATGCTGCGATGGGGCTGATGTTTACCGCCTCCTTCGCCCTTGGTGTGGTCATTATCAGTAAATTGGCTTCCAGTACCCATCTGATGCACATTCTGTTTGGCAATGTACTGGGTGTTAAACACTCAGCATTAATGCTGACCTTTGTTGCCAGCATCATTGCCATTTTAACGGTATGGCTCGCTTATCGGCCCTTATTGCTCTATGCCTTCGACCCTCAGCAGGCACAAGCATTGGGTTTTAATACGCAGATTATTCACTATGGCCTCATTCTTTTGCTGACGCTGACGATTGTTGCAAGCCTTGAGACTGTCGGCATCATATTGGTCGTTGCCATGTTAATCACGCCAGGTGCGACAGCACACCTGCTGACAGACCGCTTCACGATAATGCTGTTGATTTCAGTATCCATTGGCATATTGTCTGCGGTTATTGGGCTTTGGCTTTCGGTAGTATTTAACGTGGCATCGGGTGGCTCAATCGTACTGGTGGCTTTCGCTTTCTTTGTTTTAGCGCTGCTCTTTTCGCCCAAGCAGGGTATCGTGCCGCGCCAGTGGCGTCATTGGAAGATGGGATAATGGCTCGTTTACGAACAGAGCACCCGAGTCCGCCATGAGTTGGCTAAAAAGCAGTACGGCCAGTGACGCCATTAGCGGGGCTAGCAAACGTACAGAGATGCCTCTATATGCCAAAACATTAGCAACAGCAGAGAAATAACTGATGGATGCTTTTTGTAAGCGTGCTATCTGCTAAAATTTGCACCCTTCGATATTAGGCTGTGTACGAAATGGTGGCTCTTGAGTGTGCCATCCGGCATTCGCTTGTTTTTCGTACACGTCCTAATCACCTTGTCATCGGTCTGGAAATCTTCATGAATGCAGTTATTCTTGCCGTGCTTGTCATGGTAGTGCTGTCTCTTGTGCGTGTCTCAGTTGTTTTTGCATTGGTTGTAGGTGCGCTGGTGGGTGGCCTGGTGGGCGGGCTTACGCTTGACCAAACGTTAGAGGCCTTCAACAACGGTGTTGGCGGGGGAGCGCAGGTAGCGCTGGCCTATGCAACGCTCGGTGCGTTTGCGGTTGCCATCTCGCGTTCTGGCTTGCCCGATATGCTGGCGAACCGATTGATTGCCATGCTGGGCAAGGAGGCAACGGCCGCGCGTCAGGCTCGTGTGAAAACGCTGCTGCTCACCGCCATATTGTTAGTGGCTATTGCATCGCAAAACGTGATTCCGGTGCATATCGCGTTTATTCCGGTGCTGATTCCTCCACTGCTTACCCTTATGAATCGTCTGAAGTTGGATCGTCGAGCGGTAGCCTGTGCATTAACGTTCGGCCTAACCGCGCCTTACATGTTATTGCCCGTTGGATTCGGCGCAATTTTCTTGAACGATATTTTGTTGGCTAACTTAAACAGCGCCGGTACGCCATTTGGCTTGGAGATTACGCGTGGCATGGTGCCGATGGCGATGGCCATTCCTGTTGGGGGTATGGCCATTGGCTTATTAGTGGCGCTGTTCTTTAGCTACCGCGGTAATCGCGAATATGCGGATAAAGAGTTGGCGGCGGCTCCTTATCAGCAGGATTCTACACCGGCTGAGCCTCACCTCTTGGGGTTGGTAATGTCTGGTGTTGCCATTGTGGCAGCGCTTGGCTTGCAGCTTTATAGCGGGTCGATGATTTTGGGTGGCCTGGTCGGGATTGGTTTGCTCTCCTTGGGCGGCATTTTTAAGTGGCGTGAAGCTGATGACCTGTTTACCAGCGGCATGCGGATGATGGCGCTGATCGGTTTTATCATGATCTCTGCGTCAGGTTTTGCCGAAGTGATGAAATCCACAGGTGAGATCGATACGTTAGTGAC
This sequence comes from Halomonas sp. 72, assembly GCF_052379785.1. NCBI lineage: Bacteria > Pseudomonadati > Pseudomonadota > Gammaproteobacteria > Oceanospirillales > Halomonadaceae > Halomonas > Halomonas sp. 72. The sequence continues at coordinate 50,999 of NZ_JBQSYY010000019.1, forward strand.
GGGGGCTTTTGATATCTTTGGTGATAACCGAGGTGTCGCAGCGTTAGTGATGTTGCTGGTAGGGCTTTTTATTACCCTGGGCATTGGATCATCATTCTCGACGATTCCGATTATTGCCGCGATCTTTGTACCCTTGGCGATACAGTTTGGCTTTTCCCCCATGGCAACGGTGGCGCTGGTGGGTACGGCGGCGGCATTGGGTGATGCAGGTTCACCAGCATCTGACTCGACGTTAGGGCCAACCTCAGGCCTAAACGTGGACGGGCAACACGACCACATTTGGGATAGCGTTGTACCGACATTTCTGCATTACAACCTGCCATTAATCGCCTTTGGTTGGCTGGCGGCCATGACGCTTTAATAGTGTTATAGGGCAGCAATCATTAAGCACTCAAAACGGTAGTAGCAGTCACAACAAGGGCAGCCAATGGCTGCCCTTGTTGGTTTAGCGCTTATGGCTGCTTCGGGAAGTGAGCTTCAAAGGCGCTTAATAACCCGCGCAACAGAGAAAGCTCTTTTCGGCTTGGCTGGGCACGTGCAAAGAGCGCCTGAAGCTGCTCTTCGGTGCGCGCATGCGGCTGGGTAAGAAAACCACTTTGCTGCATCAAACGGCCCAAGTGGTCCTGGAAATGCACAAACTGCTCGCGGCTGGGTGGGGTAGCGTCAAGAGGGCGCTGGTAAGTGAAGTCGTTACCGGCGCGTTTTCGCCAAGCTCGGTGGGTTTCGTAGGCGAGGATCTGTACGGCTTGAGAAAGGTTTAAAATACCGTATTCAGGGTTGGCCGGTATGCTGACTTGATGCGTGCAGCAGCGAATCTCGCCATTGGTTAAGCCCGAACGCTCACGGCCAAAAACGAGTGCGACGGGGGCATTGGTTGCGTTTAAAATAACCTGTTCGGCCATTTCATCCGGCTCATCAAAGTGGGGAAGTGGCAGGCTGCGTAATCTGGCGCTTGCGCCAATCACTTGCACGCAATCCTGCACCGCTTCTTCAAGGCTGGTAACCACGCGGGCGTTTTCCAGCACATCCGTCGCGCCCGCTGCCAATCGGGTGGCCTCTTCATCAGGGAAGCTTCGTGGGTTAACCAGTACCAGGTTGGTTAGTCCCATGGTTTTCATGGCGCGAGCGGCGGCGCCTATGTTGCCAGGATGAAAGGTTTGCACGAGTACAATGCGAATATTGGAAAGCACGGTAATGATGACCTAAAAGCTGCCTAATAAAGGCGCTGATGGTAGCACGCTTTAACGCCGGGTACGCGTGGGCATTGCTCAGGCGTTAAACGGCAAGAACCCCGCAAAGGCGGGGTTCTTGGTGACGCTAGGCGTCAGAGCGGTAGGCTCAGGGGTGCATTACATCATGCCGCCCATGCCACCCATTCCGCCCATGCCACCCATATCCGGTGCAGCTTCTTTCTCTTCCGGATCGTCAGCGATCATGCACTCGGTGGTGATCATCAGACCAGCCACGGAACCAGCAGACTGCAGCGCAGTACGGGTTACTTTTGCCGGGTCAAGAACACCCATTTCGAACAGGTCGCCGTACTCACCCGTTTGAGCGTTGTAGCCGAAGTTACCTTCGCCGTCTTTAACGCGGTTGATCACAACAGCGGCTTCTTCACCGGCGTTGGTAACGATCTGACGCAGCGGAGACTGCATAGCGCGCAGCGCCATGTTGATACCGTGGTTCTGATCTTCGTTATCGCCAGTCAAGCCTTGTACTTTGGCCATTACGCGAACCAGCGCAGTACCGCCGCCAGGTACAACACCTTCTTCTACGGCAGCGCGAGTAGAGTGCAGCGCGTCTTCAACGCGAGCTTTCTTCTCTTTCATCTCTACTTCGGTAGCAGCACCAACGCGGATAACGGCAACACCGCCTGCCAGTTTGGCAACGCGCTCTTGCAGCTTCTCTTTGTCGTAATCAGAAGTGGTGTCTTCGATTTGCGCGCGGATCTGGTTAACGCGTGCTTCGATATCGTTCTCTGCACCAGCGCCATCGATGATGGTGGTGTTCTCTTTGGACATGGTCATGCGCTTGGCGGTACCCAGGTGATCCAGGGTCGCTTGCTCAAGTGTCAGGCCAACTTCTTCAGAGATAACGGTGCCGTTAGTCAGGATAGCGATATCCTGCAGCATGGCTTTACGACGGTCGCCGAAGCCAGGTGCCTTGGCCGCTGCTACTTTAACGATGCCGCGCATGTTGTTCACAACCAGCGTTGCCAGCGCTTCGCCTTCGATGTCTTCAGCGATGATGGCAAGCGGTTTGCCTTGCTTGGCAACGGCTTCCAGTACCGGGAGCAGTTCGCGAATGTTGGAGATCTTCTTATCCACTAGCAGGATGTAAGGATCTTCAAGTTCAACCGCCATGGTATCCTGGTTGGTAACGAAGTAGGGCGAGAGGTAGCCGCGGTCAAACTGCATACCTTCTACGACTTCCAGCTCGTCTTCGAAGCCACGGCCTTCATCGACAGTGATAACGCCTTCTTTACCGACTTTTTCCATCGCTTCAGCGATGATTTCACCGATGCGCTTGTCACCGTTGGCAGAGATAGTACCTACCTGAGCGATAGACTTGGTGTCGGTGCAGGGTACAGACATTGCCTGGATTTCTTTAACCGCTGCAGTAACCGCTTGGTCGATGCCGCGCTTAAGGTCCATCGGGTTCATGCCAGCCGTTACGCCTTTTAGGCCTTCAGCAACAATAGCTTGAGCCAGTACGGTAGCTGTCGTAGTACCGTCGCCCGCAGCGTCAGAAGTTTTAGACGCAACTTCTTTCACCATTTGTGCGCCCATGTTCTCGAACTTGTCTTTCAGTTCGATCTCTTTGGCAACTGATACACCGTCTTTAGTGACGGTCGGCGCACCAAAGGATTTGTCGAGCACAACGTTACGGCCTTTCGGGCCTAGAGTAACTTTTACCGCGTTGGCCAAGACGTCAATGCCATGCGCCATACGTTTGCGTGCGTCATCAGAAAACTTAACTTGTTTAGCTGCCATGTTCGTTACTTCCTAGAATCGAATTGTAAAAGGTGAAAGTAAGTTGTCGAGGCGATGATTAGCCTTCAACGACCGCCAGGATGTCGGCTTCGCTCATGATCAAGACTTCTTCACCGTCGATTTTTTGCTTCTCAACGCCGAAACCATCTTTGAAAATGACGCTGTCGCCAACTTTAACGTCTAGCGGACGTACTTCGCCGTTATCGAGAATGCGACCATTGCCTACTGCAAGAACTTCGCCACGCGTGGGCTTTTCTTGTGCATTGCCTGGCAGAACGATGCCACCAGCAGTTTTCTGTTCTTCTTCCACGCGACGAACAACGACGCGATCGTGCAAAGGACGGATTTTCATGCTCACGTTCTCCTGAGTATCGTCAAGGCCCGTATAGGGCAGATAGCTAAAACAAGATTCTCGAGGATGTCCCATCGAGAAATGAAGGTTCGCGACCTTCGTTGTTAATGGTGGCAATGTCACCATCGCCACCGAATTTGTATGCTGGTTCAAAAGTGGGGGCTTCAGTAGCCCTTTCAAGGGGGTGGCAGTGAAAAAAGTGTCTTTTGTTGGATTTTTTCTTGCTAATGCAGGCTAGCGTCACCGGGTAGTTTCATCACGGCTAATGAAATCGCCTTCCAGGGGAGTCTCTTTATGTGAGGTATTAGCATTGGAGTGGCTATTTTCGTGGTAAGCCGTGCCTTCACGACGATGCGTTTTGGTAGATGTTGCTTGCTCGCTATTCCCGCTGGTTTTTAAACCCAGCCACATTAATGCGTTGTACATAAGCTGCCGAGCGGTGGGGAGCAAGCAAGCGATGCCCAACAGGTCGGAGAGAAAGCCGGGCGCCATCAGTAAAGCGCCGCCGAATATAAGTGCCGCGCCGGTTAGGAGCTCGCTGGACGGTAGCTCGCCTGCTTGCATGCGCTGGCGGGCGCGGGAAAAGGTGGCCACACCCTCTTTACGAATAAGATGAAGACCAATAACACCGGTTGCCAGCACGAGCAGTAGGGTGGTTAATAAGCCTATTTGACTACCAATCGAAAATAGCAAAATAAAATCGAGTAAGGTAAACAAGGAAATAAAAACAAGAATAGGCATGGTGGACTCCGTAACAGGCGTAATCGCTCATTATTGTGTCAAATATGTAAAAAACAAGCGCCCGCAGGTCTTTGCCGGAAAGCCCTTTACTGACAAGGGGGCGCTCCTGGATAAACTCGAATTTTGAATGCACGCTTACATTAAAGGAGTAACGGATGCAGTTAACCGATAAAGTCATTGCAGTAACGGGTGGGGCGCGGGGATTAGGCTATGCCATTGCAGAGCGTTTGGGCCAGCAAGGTGCCGCGCTTGCACTGCTTGACAGGAGTGCTGAAGCGTTGGATCAAGCGGTCTCAACCCTTAAGTCACAAGGCATTCACGCCGAAGCGTTTGTCGTCAATGTTGCCGATGAGTCGTCAGTCATCACGGCGTTTGATGATATTGCGAAACGCATGGGTGCCATTAGTGGTTGCGTTAATAATGCGGGTATTACCGAAGATGCCTTGCTGGTAAAAGCACGTGATGGCCAGGTCGAAAAGCGCATGTCGCTAGAGAGTTGGCAGAAAGTCCTCAATGTTAATCTAACCGGCGTATTTCTATGCGGCCGTGAAGCGGCAACACAGATAATCAAGGCCGGACACGAAGGGGTGATTGTCAATATTTCGAGTATTTCCCGGGCTGGCAATGCGGGGCAAAGCAACTATGCCGCCGCCAAGGCGGGCGTTCATGCGTTAACCGTCACGTGGGGTAAAGAGCTTGCGCGCTATGGTATCCGCACCGGCACCGTGGCACCTGGGTTTATAGCGACCGAAATGACGGCGTCCATGCGCCCTGATATGTTAGAGCGGATCTCTTCAAGCGTGCCGTTAAAGCACTTGGGGGAGCCGGATGATATTGCCAAAAGTGTCGCGTTTATATTTGATAACGACTATTTTAGCGCGCGTATTATTGAGTGCGATGGCGGCTTGCGGCTTTAGTATCGCCTGAGCTATCACTTGGCTTTTTTGCATCATCCTCTAGCCCAGCGGCGTCCTGGCGACTGCCCAGCTATCGATGCGTGTGGCACCTGCTTGTTGGGCAGCATTCGCTAATGCATTGATAGTCGCACCGGTAGTGATTACATCATCAATCAGCGTTATATGTGCTGGGAGTGGTGCTTTGATTGAAAAGGCTCCGTGTAAATTAGCCGCCCGTTCGTGTCGGTTTAAGCTACGCTGGGAAGCGACCAGCTTATTGCATTGAGCTTCCAGCACGACAAGGCCTGTACGCTTTGCCAGTTGCTCCGCCAACCATCGCGCTTGATTGAACCCTCGCTCGCGTGCTCGTTTGCGATGCATGGGGACTGCTACCAAGGCAGTGCCTGGGTCGTCGGGTATGCTCGCCAGCATAAGCTCTACCAGCAGCATCCCAGCACGAGGAGATGCCTTGAATTTGAAATCGTGCAGCAGCTCTTTAATCGATGCTTGAAAAAGCAAAGCAGCATGGGCGTGAGTGACCAGGGGCGGATCAAGCAAGCAGTGCCCACAGCGTCGTTGTGCTGGATGATCCAGGGGCTCGGCACATTGTTCGCAACTTGAAACGTTCCAGGGTAATTCAGTAAAACAAGTTTGGCACCAGCCTAAGCCTCGACCCGCTGGCATTAAACAAAAGGCGCAGTAGCCCGGTAATGCCTTTTGAAGTTCCTTATGGGCCGCTTGCTGCCACGTTGACCTTAAACGCATACTGCTCCTGGAATGCTTTTGAATAATTATGTTGGATGATGGCGTTGACTTTTGCACCGCATATATATAATATACGTCTCGTCTTCTGCGGATGTGGTGGAATTGGTAGACACGCTAGATTTAGGTTCTAGTGCCGTAAGGTGTGGGAGTTCGAGTCTCCCCATCCGCACCAATTACTTGTTATCTCATAGTTATTGCTTAAATATCAATCGGCCAGCATCTGCTTGCCGATTTTTTTGTGTCTATTTTTCGCTATCCTCCTTCCTGCCCGCCTGACTTTTGCTCGCGGTTGCGCTAGCTTGATATTTCATTATTGCTTTGAGAAGGATCTCAATCATGGGATGGCTCAATGAGCACGCCCAGGCAATTTCTGCTATTGCCAGCGTCCTTACCCTGTTTGTTTGGGTTTTCTATGCTCAGCTTCTTTATAACGGCTATGTTCGGCAGCGACGTCCGCGAATTATTATTAACCGGGGTAAGGGCGTTGGGCTGGAGGCCTTGTGCTTAATAAGTAATATGAGCAATGAGGCTATCTATATTCAGCACCTGGTGGCTGTGCTGCATGCCCAGGAAAGAGATTACGAACTCGATATTGTTGAATACCAACAGCAGGGCGATGAAGAGCATGAAGCCGCTTTCCGTACCCACCAGGGCCCGCTTAATTCAGGTGATTACATTCATATTCAGTCATTTGACAGGATCCTGAAGCGGCTCCTTCAGCACTGGGATTTAAAAGAAGACACCATTAAACAGCAGAAACCTCAGCTTGAAATTCGGGTGATTGCCATCTATGGCTCAGAAGACATGCCGGTTGGCGCCGCACGCCATTTTCATCTTGATATTTCGGCTGAGCCCGCTCGACAGCTCAACCCTTGTGACGTGGATACACATCGTATGAATAGCAGGCGCGATCGTAAGCGGGTCTTAAGCTGGGCACAAAATATAGAAATACATAAAGCAGATTAGCCTGCTTTGTCATGTAAATTGCTCCAGGCTACACGGTTTAATGGCTTTGAGCCCTGCCATACAGGGGTTAAAGCTTTGCGCTGTTATCTTCGTACCCTTTTCCTCCGGGCGTTCCCCGAAGAAAGTGTACTAAAAGCAAAGGCTCAGTGCATCGATAGTGGGGCGTTCGTCAGAACGTTTCCATACAATAGTTGATAAGATAGGCGCCCCGTTATGCAGGAGCGATCCATGTCACATCCTTTTAGTGCGCTTTCGCCCGACACGGTTATGTCGGCGGCCGAATCGGTTGATATTTGGCCCGCAGGCGAGCCTTTTGCGCTCAACAGTTATGAAAACCGTGTATTGATGTTTCGTGATGATGATGCCCGTCACTGGGTAATCAAGTTTTACCGTCCCGAGCGCTGGTCGGATGCTGCGATTCAAGAGGAGCATGATTTTTTAAAGGAATTAAGCGAGGCCGGGGTGTCGGTTGTCGCACCCTGGCGTAATAGCGCGGGGCAGTCATTGCATCATTACGCAGCGTTTCGCTTTGCTCTTTTCCCCCAGTGTGCAGGCCAAGCGCCTGAGCTTGATAATCCTGAACACCTCTTTGCGCTGGGCGAAGTGTTAGGCCAGCTGCATAACGTATCGCAGCGCAAGGTATTTCAACACCGCCCGCGCTTGGAGCTGGAAAGCGGTATAGAAGAGGCACGGCAGCGCGTTGTGGGCAGCCAATGGCTCGACAAGTTTCAGCGTCGGGCGTATGACGCGGTGATTCAAAAGCTGCAGCATCGGTTGGCGCCCAAGGCGTTGGACCCAGCATCGTTAATACGTTGCCACGGTGATTGTCATTTAGGGAACGTACTGGGCCGAGATGAGCATTTTTCCCTGGTCGATTTTGATGACTGTGCGATGGCGCCCGCCATACAGGATATATGGATGTTGCTGCCCACTGATGAGCCGGATAGCTGGCGGGCGCAGCTAAGTGAGATTAGTGAAGGCTATGAGGAGTCACTAGCGTTTCCTCATGAACAGATGTCGCTCATTGAGCCGCTAAGGGCTTATCGCTTGATTCGGCATAGCGCCTGGTTGGTTTCGCGCTGGGACGATCCAGCGTTTCCGCGTGCTTTTCCATGGATGGCAGATAGCAGCTACTGGGATCAGCATATCCGTCAGTTAGAACAGCAGTGTTTGCAGCTTGAGCGTCCTGTTTGGTTGGCTTAATAGATCTTTTGACCCCTCTGTTGTCGTAAAAATTATACGTTGAGCGCCTTAAAAGTCGTTGCGACGCTGCCACCGAGTGGCCAGGTACGTTAAAATAAGCGCATAAATCGCCTTTGGTACGTTTAGTGGTTTCTGTATGCTTGGGCATTGTTTTGTAAGGTTGTTTTGCTTGCGTGCTGGTTACTTGATAAAGCAATAACGAGCGAGTGAGCGGGCACCGCTTTAATGAGAATGACTATGACCGACGATATCGCCCAGCACTATCGCCAAATTATTACCGCCCTTGGCGAAAATCCGGACCGCGAAGGGCTGCGGGATACACCAAAGCGTGCAGCCAAAGCCATGCAGTTTTTAAACGCGGGCTATCAGCAGTCGCTGGAAGAGATTATCAACGGCGCGGTGTTTGAATCGAAGACCGATGAAATGGTGTTAGTAAAAAACATTGAGCTTTACTCAATGTGTGAGCACCACTTATTGCCGTTTATTGGCAAGTGTCATATTGCCTACTTACCTGATGGCAAGGTATTAGGGCTTTCCAAATTTGCGCGCATCGTTGATATGTATGCGCGGCGTATGCAGATTCAGGAAAGCCTGACTCGTGAAATTGCCGATGCCGTCCAGCAGGTAACCGGTGCGAAAGGAGTAGCGGTTGTCGTTGAGGCGCGCCATTTATGCATGATGATGCGCGGCGTTGAGAAGCAGAATTCGAGCATGTCGTCATCGGTAATGCTGGGTGGATTCCGTGACAACCCCGCGACGCGCCAGGAATTTCTAACGCTTATTAACTAAACTAATTTCTCCACGGCCAGGATGACCATATTTGCCAAACACTTGGTTAAATACGCCGTTTCGTCTTAGCATGAAAGCGTAAATATGAGCCCACAGGGCCATCCTTTGGCCAGGAGTCTGTCATGGAAGCGCTAAAAGAGACACAGCTGTATTGCCCCTTTGCCTATATCGACGGCAGTTGGGTAGCGGCTGAAAGTGGAGAACAAATTAACGTTATTAACCCCGCCACAGGCAAACCGGTGGGGGATATGCCGCGATTAGGTAAAGCTGAAACCGAGCGTGCCATTGACGCTGCTGATGCCGCTTTGCCTGCCTGGCGGGCATTGACCGCTCAAGAGCGGGCAGACATGTTGCTTAAGTGGCATGATCTGATGCTTGAGCATCAGCACGACCTTGCACTGCTGATGACCTATGAGCAGGGTAAACCGGTTAAAGAGGCTGAGGGCGAAATTGCTTACGCCGCCAGTTTTCTGCGCTGGTTTGCCGAAGAGGCGCGGCGTGTATATGGCGAGACCATTCCTGCAGCAAAAGCCAACCAGCGTATTGTGATAACCAAGCAGCCGGTGGGCGTTGTAGGAGCGATTACTCCGTGGAATTTCCCCGCAGCGATGATCACGCGTAAAGCAGGTGCAGCGCTAGCAGCAGGTTGTACCGTTATCGTTAAGCCCGCTAGCCAAACGCCTTTCTCGGCAACGGCGCTGGCGCTATTGGCTGAGCGAGCAGGGATACCCCGCGGCGTCTTTAATGTGGTGCCAGGCAGCGCCGCTGACATTGCTGAAGCGCTAACCCAGTCGCCCAAGGTGCGCAAAATCACCTTTACTGGCTCTACGGAAGTAGGCCGGACGCTGATGGAAAAAGCGGCGCAGCATGTGCAAAAAATATCGCTTGAGCTGGGCGGAAACGCGCCGTTTATCGTTTTTGAAGATGCTGACCTTGATGCCGCCGTTGAGGGCGCGATGGCAGCCAAGTTCCGCAATGCAGGCCAAACGTGCATTTGCACCAATCGGTTTTTAGTTCAGTCTAGTGTGATTAACGCGTTTTGCGAAAAGCTCGCGGTTGCCATGAACAGTGAGCTGCATGTTGGCGATGGTGCTCAGCCAGGCAACAATATTGGCCCGCTCATTGATGAAAATGGGGTCAAGAAAGTCAGCGAACACGTTCAGGACGCTATTGATAAAGGTGCTGAGTTGCTGCTGGGCGGTCATCCGCATCCGTTAGGCGGCAACTTCTTCACGCCTACGTTAATCAGCTTTGCCGATGCCAGCATGAAGGTTGCTCAGGAAGAGACGTTTGGCCCGCTAGCGGCGGTGTTCCCGTTCGACGACGAAGAGACCGCTATCGAAATGGCCAATGATACTCAGTATGGGCTGGCGTCCTATTTCTACTCCAGCGATCTTGCTCGTGTATGGCGCGTGGCTGACGCGCTTGAATACGGCATGGTGGGCATTAATACCGGGGCTATTTCCAATGCGTCGGCGCCGTTTGGGGGTGTCAAAGCATCAGGGCTTGGCCGTGAAGGTGGTCATCAGGGGCTGGAAGAGTACCTGGAAACCAAGTATTTATGCATTGACCTTGGCTAGTGTCGGTTAAGGCATTCTGAGCGTTATATTCATAAAAAAACCTCGCAAGCAGTGCTTGCGAGGTTTTTATGGTGCTAGCGCTAAAGCACAGCTTAGTGACGGAAGTGGCGCATCCCGGTGAAGACCATGGCAATGCCCGCTTCGTTGGCAGCATCAATCACTTCCTGGTCGCGCATGGAACCACCAGGCTGAATAACGGCGGTAATGCCCGCAGCGGCGGCGGCATCAATGCCATCACGGAAGGGGAAGAAGGCATCAGACGCCATAACGGAACCAGGTACAGAAAGGTTTTCGTCGGCCGCTTTGATGCCCGCAATTTTAGCGGAGTACACGCGACTCATCTGGCCTGCGCCCACGCCAATGGTTTGGCCGGCTTTGGCATACACAATGGCATTGGATTTAACGAATTTGGCAACGCGCCATGCGAATGCCAAGTCGCGCAGTTCCTGTTCTGAAGGTGCGCGCTCGCTGACCACAGTAAGCTCGTCGCGAGTCACCATGCCCTGATCGCGCTCTTGTACCAGCAAACCTCCGTTAACCCGCTTGAAATCAAAGGCGGGCTGGTGGTTGCCAGGCCAATGTGCGCTGACATCCAGCAGGCGGACATTTTTCTTTTCGGCGATAATCGCAACGGCCTCATCGCTCACCCCGGGTGCAATAATGACCTCAACAAACTGACGATCAACAATTGCGCGCGCGGTATCAGCTTCAAGCGGCGTGTTGAAGGCAATAATGCCGCCGAAAGCACTGGTAGGGTCAGTTGCAAACGCTTTGTCATAAGCCTCAAGCGCCGTAGCGCCGATGGCAACGCCACAGGGGTTAGCGTGTTTAACAATCACGCACGCCGTTTCATCAAACGCCTTGACGCACTCAAAAGCCGCATCGGTATCGGCAACATTGTTAAAAGAAAGCGGTTTGCCTTGCAGCATGGTAGCTGTCGCAACACAGGGTTCAGATGCTGCAGGGTCAACGTAAAAGGCAGCCTGCTGATGCGGGTTTTCGCCGTAGCGCATGTCCTGCTTTTTATGCAACTGAAGATTAAAGGTACGCGCGAAGGTGGCATCGCTCTCGCTGACTTTACGACCCAAGTACTCGGCAATGGCGCCGTCGTAGCCCGCAGTGTGCTCAAACGCTTTAACCGCAAGGTCAAAGCGTGTGGCGGTGCTCACCTGGCCATCATTGGCGGCCAGTTCTTCAAGCACGCGCGTGTAGTCGTCGGCGTTAACTACGATGGTGGTGTACGCGTGGTTTTTAGCGCAGGCACGGACCATGGTGGGGCCGCCAATATCGATATTTTCGATGGCGTCTTCCAGGCTGCAGTCAGGTTTGGCAACGGTGGCTGCAAACGGGTAGAGATTAACCACGACCATATCAATCGGGGTGATATCGTTGTCAGCCATTACTGCGTCATCTTGACCACGGCGCGCCAGAATACCGCCGTGAATTTTAGGATGCAGCGTTTTCACTCGGCCATCCATGATCTCAGGGAAGCCCGTATGTTCGGATACTTCGGTGACCGGGATGGCGTTTTCCTGTAACAAGCGGAAGGTGCCGCCCGTGGACAGTAGCTCAATGCCGCGCTCGGTAAGGCTGCGGGCAAACTCAACAATACCCGTTTTATCGGACACGCTTAACAGCGCGCGGCGAACAGGAGTAGCGGTACTATCAACCATGAATAAGCTCGTGTGCAGAGTGGGACAATAAAAACAACAACGCCCCATGGTTATGGGGCGTCACCTTCGATAAGACCGTAAATCTTGAGTTTCTTGCGCAGCGTACCGCGGTTTAATCCCAGTACATCAGCGGCGCGTGTCTGGTTACCTTCGGTATGCTCCAGCACGCAGGCCAGCAGCGGCGCTTCTACTTCGGCCATCACCATGGCGTACAGGTCGGTGGCCTGACTGCCATCGAGATGCTCGAAGTAGCGGCGCATGGCAGACTCCACGGCCTCTCTTAACGGCTGCGGCGGGGCGCTTGCCGCTGGGTCAGCGAGCGTACCCGCTAGTCGCGAGGGTAACTCGCTAGAAAGAAGATCGCGTTCGTTCATGCAGCATGGGTTCCTTTGGCTAATAGACGCTTGTCTGCGTCAAACGCCATGGCGTCGTTAATCCAATCAAATTGTGTTTCAGGTGATGCCAGCGCATTGAATTGCTGTTTTAGCTCGCGGCGCTTTGTATCGCAAAAGCGCAGATCACTTTCGAGATACCAGCCAATATGCTTGCGCGCAATGCGTACACCCATCGTGTCGCCATAAAAGGCGTGCAGCGCCGCTACATGCCCGGCCAGCACGTGACGACGCTCCTCCAAGCTTGGCAAAGCCAACTGCTCGCCATGCTGTAGGTAATGGGTTATTTGCTTGAAAATCCAAGGATTACCCTGGGCGCCACGTCCAATCATTACCGCATTCGCGCCGGTATAGCGTAGGACATCGGCTGCTTTTTCAGGACTTGTAATATCACCATTGGCAATCACTGGGATGGACAGACACGATTTGATATCGGCGATCGTGTCGTACTCTGCCCAACCAGTATAGCGCTGTTCGCGATGTCGGCCATGAACAGCGAGTGCCTGAATGCCTGCATCTTCTGCCAATCGAGCAATTCTCACGCCATTGTTGGATTCGGCGCACCAGCCGGTACGGATTTTCAAGGTAACCGGCACATCCACCGCCTTGACCACCGCATCTAAAATATCGGCAACCAAGACCTCATCGCGCAGTAGCGCTGAGCCAGCCGCCTTGTTGCAGACCTTCTTTGCCGGGCAGCCCATATTGATATCGATAATCTGGGCGCCCAGTTCGACGTTAAGGCGTGCCGCCTGAGCAAGCATCTGGGCGTCGCCACCGGCAATTTGCACGATCCGTGGGTCGGGCTCACCCGTATGGTCCATCCGCAGTTGGGACTTTCGGGTATGCCACAGGCTGGGGTCTGAGGTGACCATTTCGCCTACTACCCAGCCAGCGCCCAGCCGCCGGCAAAGCTGGCGAAAAGGGCGGTCGGTCACGCCTGCCATCGGCGCCAGTATGACCTGATTGGGCAAGCTGTAAGGGCCGATAGATGTCGATTGTAGCGTGGCTAATGTCATGGAGTTTGCGCTGCTGGATAAGCGAGTAGGCGTTCAGGGGGGCGTATGATACGCCTACTCGGAAGCGGAATGAAGGCTGTTTTGAAGATTAACCGGGTCGATGGCCTGTTAGTCTCACCCAGCCTTCACGAATAACCGGCTCATCCATCATTATGCCTTCTGCTTCGTAGGCCTTAAGCACGTCCTGGGCCTGGTTGGCAAGAATGCCTGACAGCGCAAGAAGCCCCTTCGGCGCGACATGTCCCGCAATCGTTGGCGCTAACTCCACCAGGGGGCCGGCTAAAATATTCGCAGTGACAATCGGGTAAGGGCCGCCTGTTAACTGCTCCGGATAATAGAGCGCGAGATTTTGCTCTGCAATATGATTGCGTTCGGAGTTATCGCGGCTAGCCTGCAGCGCCTGAGGGTCAATATCCGTGCCATCGGCGTGCTGAGCACCTAGCTTAAGCGCGGCAATGGCGAGAATGCCCGAGCCACAGCCAATATCCAGCACGTTCTTGTCGCCAAGTGTGCCATCAACCGCTAACTGATCAAGCCATTCAAGGCACAGTGCGGTAGTAGGATGAGTGCCGGTGCCGAAGGCTAAACCTGGGTCTAAAATTAGATTGACCGCGCCTGCTTCAGGCGGTGTATGCCAGCTAGGAACAATCCATAAGCGCTGGCCCATCTGGAGCGGTTTGAAGTCATCCATCCACTCGCGTTCCCAGTCACGGTCGGCCAGCAGCTCATACTCAATGGTGGGGCAGGATTCATCGGGCATTTGTTGCGCCCAAGCGCTTTCGATGCGGGCCAGCATGCTTTCCACGCCCTCCAAATCATCGTACAGGCCGGTCAGAATGGTGTCCTGCCAAAGCGGCGTGGTGCCGCGTTCTGGCTCAAAGACGGGGTCATCATGGGCATCCTGAAGCCCAATGGCGGTAGCTCCCTCTTCAAGCAGTAGCTCTTCCAGAAGTTCAGCCTGTTCAGGCGCTACGTGGGCTTTGAGTTGCAGCCAAGGCATGGGGAGTCTCCGCGGTAGGCATAATCGATAACGGGGTGGGTTGGCCACCCCGTTGGGTATTACTCGGCAACACTATGAAATGCTTGCTTGGCACATGGAGCGTTTAGCCGGCAAGTTTCTTTTCTAGATAGTGAATGTTGACACCGCCCTGGCGGAATTGGCTATCGCGCACCAGGTCTTTCTGTAGGTCAATATTGGTTTTGATACCTTCGACCAGCAGCTCATCCAGCGCATTACGCATGCGCGTTAACGCGATCTCACGATCCTCGCCCCAGGTGATCAGCTTGCCAATCAGTGAGTCGTAGTGTGGCGGAACGGTATAGCCGGTATACAGGTGAGAATCCATGCGCACGCCCAAGCCGCCTGGGGCGTGATACAGCGTCACTTTGCCTGGTGATGGCATGAATGTGCGTGAGTCTTCCGCGTTGATCCGACATTCAAACGCGTGGCCGTTAAGCTTAACGTCTTCCTGGCGAATCGACAGTGGCAAGCCTGACGCAATACGCAGCTGTTCTTTGACGATATCCACGCCGGTGACCATTTCCGTTACCGGATGCTCAACCTGAACACGTGTGTTCATCTCGATAAAGAAGAACTTGCCATCTTCGTACAGGAACTCGAACGTACCGGCGCCGCGGTAGTTAATTTCAATACAGGCCTGGCGGCACGCTTCCAGTACGTCGGCACGTGCTTTCGGGTCGAGGCCGGGGGCAGGTGCTTCTTCAAGTACTTTTTGATGGCGGCGTTGCAAAGAGCAGTCGCGGTCATAGAGGTGGATCGCATTGCCCTGACCATCGGCCAGAACTTGTACTTCCACATGGCGCGGTTTCTCAAGGAATTTTTCCATGTAAACCGTGCCATCGCCAAACGCTGCCTGGGCTTCGTTTTGGGTAATGCTAATGGCGGACAGTAACTGGTCTTCTGAATGCACGACCCGCATGCCACGACCACCGCCACCAGCCGCTGCCTTGATGATAACGGGATAGCCTACACGCACGCCAGCCGCCAGGCTTGCGGCTTCATCATCGCCCAGGGGGCCATCAGAGCCAGGTACGGTAGGTACGCCCGCCTTCTTCATGGCTTCAATGGCGCTCACTTTGTCGCCCATTAAGCGAATGGTTTCAGCGCGCGGACCAATAAAGGTAAAGCCGGAGCGCTCAACCTGCTCGGCAAAATTGGCATTTTCAGACAAAAAGCCATAGCCGGGATGAATGGCGCTTGAGTCGGTCACTTCGGCAGCGCTAATCAGCGCGGGAATATTCAAGTACGACTGGGCCGAAGAGGCCGGGCCAATGCACACTGCCTCATCCGCCAAGCGTACGTGCATCAGTTCGCGGTCAGCCTTGGAGTGTACGGCGACGGTTTTGATGCCCAGCTCTTTACATGCCCGTAAAATACGTAGGGCTATCTCGCCGCGGTTCGCGATAAGTACCTTGTCCAGCATGGGAGAGTCCACCCGTGTTGATGTGAAAGATTAAGCGAGGACGATCATGGGTTGATCAAATTCCACCGGCTCACCATCTTCCACCAGGATGGCTTCAACCACGCCGTCGCGATCAGCTTCAATCTGATTCATCATTTTCATCGCTTCAACGATACATACCGTGTCGCCTTGCTTAACGGTGTCGCCTACTTCAACAAACGATTTTGCACCCGGTGCCGGGCTGCGGTAGAAGGTGCCCACCATCGGAGAGTTAACGGCTTCACCGCGGAAGCTTGCGCTGGCAGGCTCCGCGTCAACGCTGGGCGCTGTAGGTGCTGCGGGAGCCGGTGCAGGCGCTGCAAAAGGTTGGGAATACTGGGGCATTGGCTGGGGCTGCCAGGTAGCACCGTTAGGATGACGGCTGATGCGTACTGACTCTTCGCCCTCCTGAATTTCAATTTCGCTAATGTTGGATTCTTCGAGCAGTTCGATCAGTTTTTTTACTTTGCGAATATCCATATTGGGCCCCGTAGATAGATGAAGGTTGCTGCCTAACACGCTAGTGATAACGCTTAAGTATCGCAATATTTAGCGCGCAGTAAACCAAGTTAAGAAAAGAAGAGAACGCAGCATGATGGTGAACGTTACCCCTCTAACAGCTTAAAAATCGAGCATTTAACTAATGTGGAGGCGGAGTTTGCCGAAAAAAGCGGAACATGTCCAGCGCTAGTCCAGTGCAGAGCCGAGGCATAAAACGCGGTATGCCTTGATGGCTATCTTTACCGTTTAGCGAAGAGCATGCTGTTATCGGTACTCAACAATTGCCCCCAGGGTACAAATAAAGTTCAGGCTTTTAGCTTAATAGCCACTGTTTTAAGGATGAAAGATGCTCTGCAAGCGCGTTGGCGGTGACCTCCCCTTGGATCCGCGCTGGGCGTATTTCTGCACCTTGATCAAAGAACAGCAGGCTGGGCGGCCCAAAAAGCTGGTACTGGTTAAGTAGCTGCCTACTTTCAGGGGTCGTATCGGTGACATCGACGGCAATTAGCGTGAAGCCTTCCAACGCCTCAATAACACGTGGGTCTGGATAAACTTCACGCTCCATAACTTTGCATGAAATACACCAGTCAGCGGTGAAGTGGACAAAGGCGGGTTGATGGGCACTGTCTGCCTGAGCAAGAGCTGAGCGTAGTTCATCCAGGCTATCCACGGTTACAAAATCAAGCGCCGTTTCTTGAGTGGCTGTAGCACTATGGGAAAAGCGCAGCGGTTGAAGCGGGTTATTATTGCCCTGAGCTGCGCCCAAAACGAGGGCACCCCCCCAGGCAAGCAGCATCAATCCCAGCGTTTGTCGCGCACGCGACCAACCTGACGGTGGGTTCAGACGTAACGCGCCCAGCGCCAGCGCGCTGCCTATCGCCAGTGCTGCCCAGAGCAGGAGTCCTACAGGCCCGGGTACAAGACGCTCAATCATCCAAATGGCCACACCCAGCAGCAATAAACCAAAGCCGGTTTTAACGCCGTTCATCCAGGCGCCTGTTCGTGGCAGTAGGGTAACGCCCAGCGTGCCGACCAGTAGCAGCGGCAACCCCATGCCAAGACCCAGCGCAAAAAGAACCGCGCCCCCAATAGCAGCGTCGCCGGTAGAGGAAATAAAGACCAATGCACCGGCAAGCGGCGCGGTAACGCAGGGCGATACCACCAGTACCGAAAGCGCGCCTGCCAGGGCGAGCCCTCCCGGGCCACTGCGTTGCGCCCGAGCTTGCCATGCCTCGATGCGGTGGGTCATGCGTGACGAGAAACGTAACTCGAAGGCGCCAAACATGGCGAGCGCAAACAGCGTGAAAAGTAACCCAAACGCTATTAATACAGGCGCCGACTGAAGGCGGGCCTGCAAGTTTAGGCCTGCTCCAAAGAGCCCCATTAAGACACCAACAATGGCGTAGGTCGTCGCCATGCCCAATACGTAGCTTGCCGAAAGAACAAACGCACGCGGTTTAGTCGGGTTCTGACCAACGATGATCGAGGAAAGAATGGGAATCATGGGTAAAACGCAGGGCGTAAATGTTAAACCCAGCCCGGCAATAAAGAAAAGCCCCAAGGCTAGCGGCAGGCTTGCCTCGCTTAGTAAGGCGCTAAAGCGGCTGTCGGCACTTTGCGGTGTGTTCAGCGCTTGACGAGAAGTGTTTGGGTTTTCCGACCCAGCGCTGGTAGTCGCTTGGGCAGGCGCGGCAATGTCTGTTGATGAGGGGCTGTTTTCGGCTAACCATTGGGCATATTGAGCAGGCGGCTGTGACTCAGCGGCCTGTAGTGGTACCTGTTCAGGTGGGTAGCAAAGCCCGGCATCGGCGCAGCCTTGAAAGGTAAGCTTAATGTCGATGGGACCTGAATAAACATGTTCAAGCGGTGTCTCAAACACCAGTATGTCGCGAAAGGTGTAGACATCGCCCATAAATTCGTCATTGGTAAAGGTGCCTTCGGGTAGAGCAGGGCTACCCAGTGCCACAGACGGCGTTTGGCTTTTAACGTCAAACTGATGTCGGTAAAGGTAATAGCCTTCGGCACTTTGAATGCCGATATAAAGTGTTTCGCCATCGTGCCAAGCGGTAGGCTGAAATGCCTCCATTACGGGCAGAAACTGATCGTTGCTGCTGGATGAAAACCATTGTGCGTGGGCGAATAACGGTAGCCAGCAGAGTAGCCAGAATAAACCTAATCGTTTGACGGATAACACGATACATCCTTAACGGCGATATGGCTGAAAAGCACCCGCATTAACATGGCGCATAATATGGAACGAGCGCTTGGTAGCACTTGTGAAAGATCCGCGCGCAGTGATAAAAAAATGGCTAGTGGGTGTAATAAGAAGGCCGCCTATTGGCGGCCTTCTTAATAGAGACAAAACAGCGCGTTTAGTTCACTTACGCCTTTTGGTAAGCGGCCGCTGATTTCTCAATAGCTTTACGCGCTGCTTCAACGCCTTCCCAAGACTCAACTTTTACCCACTTGCCTTTTTCAAGGTCTTTGTAGTTTTCAAAGAAGTGAGCGATTTGCTGACGCAGAAGCTCGGGCAGGTCGGTAACTTCCTGTACGTCATCATAAAGCGTGCTGAGTTTGGGGTGCGGTACGCATACCAGCTTGGCATCTTCACCTGCTTCATCGGTCATGTTCAGGATGCCGATGGGGCGCGCACGAATAATGCTGCCAGGCGCTACCGGGTGCGGTGTTACTACTAAGGCGTCGAGTGCATCGCCATCATCAGCCAGCGTATGGGGAATAAAGCCGTAGTTGGCGGGGTAAAACATCGGGGTCGCCATAAAACGATCAACCAAGAGTGCGCCCATATCCTTATCAATTTCGTATTTGATAGGCGAGTGGTTCGCAGGAATCTCGATCGCCACGTAAATATCGTTCGGCAAATCCTTTCCAGCTGGGATGTTATCGAAGTTCATCGTTGAGTCCTTAGAAGTTCTTGGGTGTTGCAGTGGCTAAGCAATTGATGCGTTGCACGAATAGTCGGGAATTATACGAAGATGGCTGGGCGATTGCCAATGCAACATGGGCGCAGCGCCGACGCTATCGCTTAATGGTAGCGGTAATTTGCTTTTATCGCAGTGGTCGCGACGTTTGGTGGGCATCGCAGTAAAGCCGTTGCGTGTATTATAGCGACCATGAAGTTTTGTCATGAAATTCTGTCATGAAATTCTGTTGAGCGGTTCGCCAAGGAGGATGAGTGGGGCATGCCCAGTTGCTGATCAGTTATGGTCAAGCGTTTGTTGCGCCTGACCGACGTTTGCATCGCAGCTCCATGTCGGTGCGTTTCCCTGATGCACCGCTATTAAAGGTCAAAGGGGGCTGCGCCGTTATCAGCGACTCTGTGTCGCGCAATACGCTGGCCAAACAGGCGGGTGATTTAAGTGTGCGTGGCTTTTTAGCGGATTACTTTTCTACGCCTGACCATTGGGACACTAAAACGTCAGCAACACGCGTGCTACGTGCACTCAATAGCTGGTGTTACAGCCAAAGCCAGCATGTAAAAGAGGGTGGCTTTGTTTCCTCAATGTCGGTGGTTGTCTTTCGTAAGTGCGAAGCGCACCTGTTTCATATGGGGGACACGCTGGTATTTCGCTTACGGGGCGCTGAGTTTGAGCAGCTGACGCGAGACCATGTGACCGATATTGGCGGCTACCACTATCCTTCCCGGGCGCTGGGAATGGATGGCAGTGTGGACATCGACTATACCCATCTGGGCCTTAAGCAGGGCGATATTTTTCTGTTCACCACGCGTGGCGTGCGCGGTACGCTGTTGCCTTCCGACTACGTACGCTTGATTCGCCAGGATGCCAGTGACCTGGATGCGGCTTGCGAACGCCTGGCCAGTGAAGCCAAGCAGCGCGCTCAAGAGCGAGGCTACGGAGGGGATCAATTTTGCTTTCAATTGGTGCGCATTGATGAGTTGCCGGAAGAGTCGCCGGACGACCCGGGGCTGATTTACGGTGATTTGCCGATTCCGCCTGAACTGGCGCCAGGCGAACGGCTTGATGGGTTGGAAGTGATAGAAGTTCTGTCGCGTAATGCGCAGTCTCGTGTCTATCGGGTAAGAGACGTGCATACCGAGCGTGAAATGGCAATGAAGGCGCCAAGCCCTGAGCTATCGCTCCGTAATGCCTATCTGGAGCATTTCCTGCTTCAGCAGTGGATCGTTGAGCGGGTTAATTCGCCTTTTATCGCTAAGGTCGTAAAGCCCTCAAGACCACGCCGCTATCTTTACTACTTGATGCAGCATGTTGAAGGGGACACGTTGCGCCAGTGGGCCGAGCGGCATCCTCAGGCCAGCCTTGTCCAGCGCTTGGATATCGCAAACCAGCTGGGTAAGGCCGTGCAAGCGCTGCACCACCGCGACATTATTCATCAGCAGATTACGCCGGATAATATTTTAATTGATAGCCACGGTAAGCTGATGCTCAACGATTTTAGCGCGTGCCATATGCGTGAGGTGGACGGTCACCGGCATTCAGGTGAGCTATTGCGCCAAATTGGTTTTAACGAACACACCGCGCCTGAGTATGCATTGGAAGATAGCATTGGCCGCCGCAGCGATCAGTACTCCCTCGCTTCAACCGTCTACTGGCTGTTAACCGGAGAGCTACCTTACCAACTTACCCCAAACAAGTTGCGCAGTCATACGGATTTAGAAGAACTTAGCTATCGCAGCTCGCGAACTCATAACCCGGAAATTACCCAAGAGCTGGATGATGCCTTACGGCGTGCATTGGACCCACAGCGTGCGCTGCGCTTTAGGCGTCAGTCAGAGTTTCTGCATGCACTGCGAGTTCCGCTAGGCCGTTTGCCTGTTCAAGAGGACACTCGCCAGGAGCCACGTCGTCATTTCTGGCAAGGCGTCGCCGGTGTGCTGCTGCTGCTATTGGTGCTTTCGTGGCTATTAAGGTGATGTGCTAGCTAAAAAAACGGGCGATGAGATAATCATCGCCCGTTTTGGTTACCGCCGTTGGCAACCCCGAAAGGGGGCGCCTTATAGCGTAAATGTGGGAAGTTTTTGGTCCACTTTGGCAAGTTTCAGCTTAGCCACTTTGGGCAAGCCGTTCTCAAAGGGCGGGAAGTCTTCGCCTTGAATCAACGGTGAGAGGTAATCACGGCATGCCTGGGTAATCGCAAAGCCGCTTTCGCTAATAAAATCACGCGGCATGAACTTTTCCTGGTTGGCAATCTGGGCCAACGGCGCGGAAATAACATCCCACTGATAGGGTGATTGAGAAATGCGGCGAATCGCGGGCATCATCGAGTTCTTGCCTGCCAGCGCGAGCGTCACGGCTTCACGGCCAACCGCATAGGCTTGTTCAACGTCTGTTTTCGAGGCCAAGTGGCGAGCTGCACGCTGTAAGTAGTCAGCGACGGCCCAGTGATACTTGTAGCCCAGGTCTTGCTTGATCATGCCGGCAAGCGTAGGCGCAACACCACCCAACTGGCGATGACCAAAGGCATCGGTATTGCCTGCATCGGCCAGGAAGGTGCCGTCTTCATAACGTGCGCCTTCTGATACCACGATGACGCAGTAGCCGTTCTGTTTCACGCTTTTCTCAACCCGCGCCATGACGGCTTTACGGTTGAAGGCGATCTCGGGGAAAATAATCAAGTGAGGCGGTTCACCTTCGCCTTCACCGGCTAATCCGCCCGCCGCTGCAATCCAGCCGGCATGGCGCCCCATCACTTCAAGCACGAAGACTTTGGTCGATGTTGCGCACATGGAGGCGATATCAAGAGAGGCTTCACGGGTAGAGGTGGCAATATATTTGGCAACGCTACCAAAACCTGGGCTGTTATCGGTAATCGGCAGGTCATTATCCACGGTTTTAGGCACGTGAATAGCGGTTAGCGGATAGCCCAGCTTTTCTGAAAGTTGAGAGATCTTCAGGCAAGTGTCGGCACTGTCGCCACCACCGTTATAGAAGAAGTAGCGAATGTTATGTGCCTTAAATACCTCAATTAAACGCTCGTACTGAGTGCGATGGGTATCGATATCTTTTAGCTTATAGCGGCAAGAACCGAATGCACCGCCGGGCGTATAGCGTAATGCGGCAATCGCTTCGTCGCTTTCCTGAGTAACATCAATGAGGTCTTCGGTTAATGCGCCAATAATGCCGTTATGGCCCGCGTATACCTTGCCAATTTGTTCGGGAGCTTGTCGGCATGCTTCGATAACGCCGCAGGCGCTGGCGTTAATAACGGCGGTAACGCCGCCTGACTGGGCGTAAAAGGCATTATACTGAGCCATTGAAACGTCTCATCTTTTGAAAAGCGAAAAAGTAAAGCACACAGAAAGCGTTGAACGCCTTCATCAACGGTGCATGTAAAGTGTCGAAGTTTAGCGTAAAGCCCACGTCACTGCATCCAGCTTGGGGTTATTCACCGTCATCCATGTCCTGCTCTCGTTGGGCCAGGCGCCATCCGCCCAAGTCTTTATAACGGTTAACCATGGCGCAGAATAACTCCGCCGTGCGTTCGGTATCGTAGCGTGCTGAGTGTGCTGCTTTATTGTCAAATTCGATACCGGCCGCACGGCAGGCTCGGGCCAGTACGGTTTGGCCGTAAACAAGGCCTGCCAGCGTCGCGGTGTCAAAACTTGAGAAAGGGTGGAACGGATTGCGTTTAACGTTGCAGCGATTAGCGGCAGCGTTAAGAAACCCCTGATCAAACGCCGCATTGTGGCCGACTAAAATGGCGCGCGAACATCCATGGGCTTTTATAGATTTGCGTATAGGGCGGAAAATTTCACCCAGCGCTTCTGTTTCGCTGAGCGCTACCTGGCGGCGTAGTGGGTCATCCAGATTGATACCGGTAAAGTCCAGCGCTGACTGTTCAACATTGGCCCCTTCAAAAGGTTGAATGTGATAAGCGTAGGTCGCATCAGGCAGTAGGTTTCCTTCCGGGTCCATGGTGAGCGTGACGGCTGCAATTTCAAGCACGGCATCACTGTGGGCATTGAAGCCGCCCGTTTCTAAATCAATGACAACCGGCAGATAACTGCGAAAACGTTGGGCCATTAATTCGCGGGCAATTGCCTCGCTCATGCAGCTCTCCTTAGTACAGCGAGTAATCGTCAAAAATGGGCGGTAAGCCGCCTCCTGGATGGTGTGATTCTAGCAGCTTTCTGTATAAGGCGTCGCTGACGGTATTCGCTAGCCATAGAGAACGCTATACTTGGCGTTTACTTTGATACGTTGTGCGCTTAAAGGCGCCGTATTCGCTGGTGAGCGTCGTTTCACACACGTGGTTTTTATAAACGGTTTTATAAACAAGGAGCAAAGAATGTCCGATGTCAAAAAGGTTGTGCTGGCATATTCAGGCGGCCTGGACACCTCTGTAATCGTTAAGTGGTTGCAAGAAACTTACAACTGCGAGGTAGTGACCTTTACTGCCGACATCGGTCAAGGCGAAGAAGTCGAGCCGGCACGCGCGAAGGCACAGGCACTGGGTGTTAAAGAAATTTACATTGAAGATTTGCGCGAAGAGTTTGTACGCGACTATGTCTTCCCCATGTTCCGTGCCAATACCGTTTATGAAGGCGAGTATTTGCTGGGCACCTCCATTGCACGCCCACTAATCGCCAAGCGGTTGATCGAAATCGCCAATGAAACCGGCGCCGACGCTATCTCTCACGGTGCAACCGGTAAAGGTAACGACCAGGTGCGCTTTGAGCTGGGCGGTTACGCACTGAAACCTGGCGTTAAAGTGATTGCGCCGTGGCGCGAGTGGGATCTAACGTCTCGTGAAAAGCTGATGGCTTACTGCGAAGAGCACAATATCCCGGTCGACTTCTCCAGCAAGAAGAAGAAATCGCCGTACTCCATGGACGCCAACCTGCTGCATATTTCCTACGAAGGCGGCATTTTGGAAGATCCGTGGGCCGAAGCTGAGGACGATATGTGGCGTTGGAGCGTATCGCCTGAAGCCGCCCCGGATCAGCCTACGTATGTTGAGTTGACGTTCGAGAAAGGCGATATCGTTGCCATCGACGGCGAAGCACACAAGCCGCACGAAGTGCTTGAGAAACTCAATAAAGTAGGTGGTGATAACGGCATTGGCCGTTTGGATATCGTAGAGAACCGTTACGTGGGCATGAAGTCGCGTGGCTGCTACGAAACACCTGGCGGCACCATCATGCTTCGCGCCCACCGTGCCATTGAATCGCTGACGCTTGATCGTGAAGAAGCCCACCTCAAAGATCAGCTAATGCCGAAATACGCAGAAGTGATCTACAACGGCTACTGGTGGAGCCCCGAGCGCCGCATGCTGCAAGCCGCTATTGATGAGACGCAGGCAAACGTCTCGGGCGTTGTGCGCATGAAGCTCTATAAAGGTAACGCCACCGTAGTAGGACGTAAGTCCGAGCAGTCGTTGTTCGACGAGTCCATCGCAACGTTTGAAGATGACGCCGGTGCTTACAACCAGAAAGACGCGGAAGGCTTTATCAAGCTGAATGCATTACGTTTACGGATCGCCGCTGGCAAAGGTCGTCAGCAGAGCTAATTCCGATCAAAAGCGGCAGGTTTTCCTGCCGCTTTTTTTCTAACGCGAGGAGCCCGTATGTTTAAAAAGCTCTTTTCAGGACTGTTGGGTGGCGGCAGTAAGTCGGCCACTAAGGCGGTCACCAATGCCGCGGAACCGGTGGAATACAAAGGCTATTCGATCGTTTCTCAGCCCGATCAACAAAGCGGTCAATACCGCGTCAGCGGTTGGATTAGCAAGGCTGACAGCAATGGTGAACCGCGTGAACTTCGCTTTGAGCGTTCCGATATGCTCCCTGGCCGCGATGCTTGCGATGCCATGATGGTGACCAAGGCACAGCGTTTTATTGATGAAGTGGGCGATGAAATGTTTAAGCCTGACCCTCGTCATGCGGGCAGTGAGCCAACAATGACGGATAACCAGCAAACGCCAAGCGCCTAAGGCGCAGGCGTGCCTTTGTTAGGCTCTGCTTCTGGTAGTGTCAACACAAAGCAGGCGCCCTTGAGTACTTGGGCATCCTCTACCCAAAGCCTGCCACCCATGTGAACAGCAATTGCCCGGCTGATAGGTAAGCCTAAACCACTGCCTTTAGGGCGACCACCGGTGGATGTATCGCCCGGCTGTAGCTGGTGGAATTTCTCGAATACATGTTCACGTGCGCTTGGCTCAATGCCTGCGCCATTATCTTCGACGCATAAATAAACGTGTTGATTCTGTTTATACAAGCGCAGCAAGACGTGTGGGTCTGCCGGGTCGGCAAATTTGCTCGCGTTATCCAGCAGATTGATAATAATTTGCTCCAGCCGGTCCGGGTCGCCAATAACGTTGGAGGGTCGTTCTAAAATAGTGATTTCAAGGTGGACATTACGTTGCTCTTGTAGTCGCGCAATCGCTTCAAGGCTATGGTCGGTAAGCGCTGCTAGATCCAGCGTTTTTGCATCAAACGTCATACGGCCACTCTCCAGACGAGCAAGATCCAGAATTTCATCAATCAGCCGTGAAAGGCGTTGGCTCTCAAGTACCATGACGTGCAAAAAGTGCTGTCGTTTTTCCTCGGGAACGGCCTGAGAACCTGACAGGATTTCTGCAAATGCGCGAATGGAGGTGAGCGGGGTGCGCAGCTCATGACTCACCATCGCTACAAACTCATCCTTTAAACGGTCCAGTTCACGGAGTCGATCATTGGCGCTTTGTAAGTCCTTGCCGATTCGCGTCAGCTCATCCGATTTCTGTTTTAAACGACGGTTGTACTCCAGCGTTTGCGTGGTGATGTCCAGCATGCTGAGCAATGACTCAATATCGAGTGCTTCACCGCGAACCACCGAGTTGATCAATACGCGCGCTGACGCATTACCCAGTGAGCCTGCCAAGGCCTGTTCTGCGCGCATGATAAGTTCATCAGCGGCAGGCTGGTCTTTTTGCAATGTGCTAAGGGTTTGGGTGTGCGTTGAAAAAACCTGCTGCGCCGCTTTAAGTCCTAAGTAGCGCACCAATAGCTCATGCAGAGCACCTTGCGTTGTTTGGCCACGTTGAAGCGAAGTGGTGGGCAGGTTGGGGTGCAGCGCCTCGGTAAACAGGGCGGCCTGGGTTTGTTCAAGCGGGGTGGAGCGCGTAAACAGTGAAATGCTCACTAACAGACCTGCGTTGACAAACATGCTCCAGAGAAGGGAGTGCGTATAAATGTCCCATCCTTCCAACCCAAAAAGCGCATAGGGCGTCAGCCAGCCAATACCCCAAGGGCCTTCGGTGAGTAGTGCGCTATCCAGCCATCCGGACTGAGCAAACCCAGGCAGAAGCAGGGTGTAGCTCCACATGAAGAATCCGCCGATTAAGCCATACACTGCCCCCAGCCGGGTAGCGCCACGCCAATAAAGGCCAATTAGCAGGGCCGGTGCGAACTGTGCCGCGCCGACGAAAGACACCAGGCCGATGGTGACTAAACTGTAGGAGTCGCCGATGAGCGCGTGGTAGAGATAGCCGAGTAGCAAGATAAGTACGATGGCGACCCGGCGTATTCTTAAAAGCCACCGGGCAAGCCCGCCTTTACTGTCTGTATGCAGCGCCTTGAAACGTAGCAAGAGCGGCATGATCAGTTGGTTGCTGACCATAGTGGAGAGCGCAATGGTTTCAACAATGACCATGCCCGTTGCCGCAGAAAGCCCGCCAATAAAGACCAGCAGGGGAAGTCCTTCAAGCCCCGCAGAAAGCGGCAGGGTCAGCACAAAGCTGTCTGGGTCTCCCGCATCGAGCAGTAAACCGGCCAGGGCAATAGGGATCACAAATAGGTTGATCAGGAGTAAATACAGGGGGAATAGCCAACTGGCCCTGGCAAGATGGCGCTCGTCGATATTTTCAACCACCAGCACCTGGAACTGACGTGGTAGGGTTAGGAACGCCAGAAAGGCAAGGACCAACATGCCTACCCAGCCGGTTGCTCCACCTGGAACGCTTTCCAGGTGCATTAATTGACTTAAGGCAGGCGTTTGGGCGACCTGAGTAAATAGCGAACCTGGCCCCTCAAACAGGATAAAGACAACAAAAATCCCCACCGCTAGAAAAGCCACCAGTTTGACAATAGACTCCAGCGCAATAGCCGCTACCATGCCTTCATGACGCTCGCTGGCATCCAGATGGCGTGTGCCGAATAAAATAATAAAAACGGCCAGTACCAAAGCAACCCACAAGGAGCGGTCCATCCAGAAACGCTCGTTATAGAGAATCGACTCAGCGCTTTGTGGGTAGCTAATGAGTACCGCATGGCTCACCGTAATGGCCTTTAGCTGTAGGGCTATATACGGCGTAATGGTAATCAGCGATATGAGCGCCACCAGCGCGCCAAGACTGGCACTTTTGCCATAGCGGGCGCTAATAAAGTCAGCAATGGAGGTGAGCCGTTGGCGTGCGGCAATGCGCACCATTTTGCGGATGATAAAAGGCGATAGCATCATCGCAAGCGTTGGCCCTAAATAGATAAGTAAAAAACTTGGGCCAAACTGCGCCGCGCGCCCGACACTGCCGTAGAATGTCCATGCCGTACAGTAAACGGCAATAGAAAGGGCATACACCGTTGGTGAGTTGATAATGGAACGGCCTTGCACCGCCCGGCGGTCGCCCCAGGCCGCTACTAGAAAAAGCAGGCCTAAATAGCCGAACACCGCACTTAGTATCAGCGCATCCGTTCGCATGATTATCGCCTTTTAGTAGGTTCCATCAGCCACGCGCTCAGGCCAATGATGAACGCCCAACTGCAGAAAAGATAAAGGGGTAGCCAACCGATACCTACCGAGGGCAGGCGATCAATCACTAGAAGCAGTGGCGGACAGAAAAGCATCAGTGCCAGGGTGACTAGCCCAAGTAAGCGTTCTCGGTAGCGTGAATTTGAAGGCATCATGAGGCGCTGGCATCCTCTTTATCAAACGCACTGGCTTGTAAGGCGAGTAACTGCTCAAGTGTAGTAATTCCGCGTGCTTCCAAACGCGGCAGTAATGCAAGCCAGAGCTCGCCAGTTACGCGAGCATCGCCCAGCGCCGTATGGCGAAGACCGGGTGGCAGTGTCAAGCCATACCGCTTCACTAGGCTGTCCAGGTCATGGCCATCGAGCCCTTCATCAAGCGCACGGGAGATTAATAAAGTATCCAGTACGGGCATGTCGAATAGCACACCTTTCTGACTGATCGCGAGCATATCGAACGAAGCGTTATGGGCGAGCAGGACAGCTTCACCAATATAATCACGAAAGTGCGGTAGCACCTGCTCCAGGCGCGGGGCTTCGTTAACGTCGCTATCTGTGATGCCATGAATCGCGGTACTGGCGGCAGGAATCGGCTTGTGTGGGTTAACGTAGTGATCAAACACATCGCTGGCTAATAAGCGTCCATTCACAATACGACAGGCGCCGAGGCTAATCACCGTATCGCCTCTGCGTAGCTCAAGCCCGGTTGTTTCGGTATCAAAAATCACCAGTTCCAGGCTACGCAGAGCGCAATTAGCGAGCGTGGTATCGGGAGAGGGCAGGTCTGCGATACCAAAATCATGAAATTCTGGCCGAGGTGGCGCAGAGCGCGGAGCCGCGTTTTGCGCCACGCCAAGAAGCGGTAGCCGCAAGCGTGCGTGCTGGCCGTCGGTGTCTTGCGTGCTCCAGGCATCGCTTGCGTGCTGGCGCAATACATCCGCCGCACTTGGGCTCAAGGGGAGCGTGTTCAGGGGGTGCATTAGCCACTTGGTAAGCTCGCTCTCGGGTATCGGTTTGCCCTTCCATACAAGGTCGAGGTAGGTGTGTTTCGGGCTAAGTGACACTTCGCCTTCAAACACACTGCCCGTGATGTAATCACTCAGGTGTTTAACCAGCGATCCAAAAAGAGCCATCAACGCAGGGGCATCGCCTTTAAACCAGACTGGCATTCCAATGGGGGTGATCAGGCGGTGGGCAGGGTCCAGATAATCATCCAGCATCTGCCAAAAGTCATTGGACCATATTGAGGTAAGCCGCTCACCCTGTTGCTGCATGGCTTCAACAAGTTCACTGACGTTAGCGACTGTTTCACCAAGGGCGCTACTCTCTTCATGCACTACTTGCTCTAGCCGCTGAGCAAGCGAGCCACTTTCATACGTCGATTGACGCAGTTGGCTGAGTGCATCCGTCGCCGTTACCAGGCTTGCCGTATGTTGGCGCAGAGGTGTGAGCATACGTGCAAGATCGGCCCGCTCACCCCGTTCACTGGCCCAGGCCGCCGTGGCATCGCTGCAGGTTATTAGTGTTTCACCTTGGCTTTCAGGCACCCGACGGATAATGACTTTTAACCAGCGCTGATCACACGGCACCAAAAGCTCACGCGGAGTGCCATTAGCGGGCAGTTGCTCAAGGAGTTGTTGCAAGCTTGCAAGCGGCAATAGGGCTTCCAGACGCTTACCCAAGCCCAGGCCTTGCGTATTCACAAAAAAGCGCTCAGCCGCTTGGTTGAACAGCATTAAACGGCGGTGCTTATCGTAAAGCAGAAGCGGCGTTTCCAGCACCTGTAGCAGCGCCTCAAGCGCTTTACGGATACGGGTTGCGCTTTGGGCGCCCTCGGCACGGGCCTTATGCAATGAATGACGGTCTGAGTGCCAGCTCTCTTGCACACGGCGTAGATCAGGTGCCAGACCCTTCAGCCAGCCTTGCGGGGGCCAAGTGTCTTCGGTATCAGGGTTGGCGGCCAGTCGGGCAAGCTGTGCTTGCAGACTGCGTAGCGGCGTAAAAAGCAGACGTTCAAGCAGCAAGCCCACTAAGAAAAGTGTGATGCCGCCTGAAAAGCAACCTGCCCAGAGGATAAGCCGATAGCCACCCGTCACGTTCAACTGGCTTTCCAGCCAAGCAGCAAATAAAGCCCCTCCCAAGAGACTCAAGCCGCTAAGCAGTAGCCAGGCACCCACCAAACGCTGCCGTTTAGGCAGTGCCTTTGGCGTCATGAGGTTTCCTCACCCAGCAGGGTTTGCACTTTCTCAACCAGCGCCTGTGTTGAAAATGGCTTGGTAATATAGGCGTTAGCGCCCAGCGCAAAGCCCTTTTCACGCTCCGCTTCACGGCCATGGGCGGTGAGCATAATCACCGGCAGCTGTGCCGTAGCGGTATGGCTGCGTAGTGCTTCCAATACATCAAACCCGCTAATCCCGGGAAGGCTAATATCCAGTAACACAACATCTGGTTCGTTGGCCGCCACACACTCAAGGGCTTGTTCGCCATCCAGCGCGCTGATGACATCAAACCCTGCCTGCTCCATTAAAAATTCAATCGACAGGACGATGTTCGGTTCATCATCGACCACTAGCACTTTTGTCATGGAGCCCACCGACTGGTTGTTGTTTAAAAACATTTATCTCACTCACTACGAGTGTAGGTAGCGATGCAAGGCAGGCCAAGACGACCTTGGCCGAATAGAAAGCGAGTGCGGGTACCAGTTTACAACTTTAGGGTGAATAATCGGTGTTAA